>JACDGF010000380.1 GCA_013815405.1 Caulobacteraceae bacterium
GTCGGCGGACAAATCGGATAGCAGGTGACCCCCCACCCTCCCACGCCCAAAGAGGGCGCGGGCCCCTCCCTCTCCCTTTGGGAGAGGTGTTCCGTAGCCGACCTTTCAAAGCGCACGACACCGAATGTGGGATGTGCGCATGCCGTAGATGCAAACGAGAGGGAAGCGCTATTTCAGTCCTCCCCCGGCTCCGCACCGCCGAGCAACAGCGAATCGACGATCTTGGTCGCGTTGCCGCGCACCTGTTGCTCGATCTGGTCGGCGATGTCCGGATTGGCTTTCAGGAACTCACGTGTGTTTTCACGCCCCTGTCCGATGCGCTGGCTGTTCCACGAATACCAGGAGCCGGACTTTTCGATCAGGCCGGCCTTGACGCCCAGGTCGATGATCTCGCCCAGCTTGGAGATGCCCTCGCCGTACATGATGTCGAACTCGACCTCCCGAAACGGCGGAGCGACCTTGTTCTTGACCACCTTCACCCGGGTGCTGTTGCCGACCATCTCGTCGCGCAGCTTCACCGAGCCGATCCGGCGGATATCGAGCCGAACCGAGGCGTAGAACTTCAGGGCGTTGCCGCCGGTGGTGACTTCGGGGCTGCCGTAGGAAATGCCGATCTTGTGGCGGATCTGGTTGATGAAGATCACCAGTGTCTGGGTCTTGGAGATCGAGCCGGTGAGCTTGCGCAGCGCCTGGCTCATCAGCCGGGCCTGCAGCCCCGGCAGGCTGTCGCCCATCTCCCCCTCGATCTCGGCTCGCGGAGTCAGCGCCGCCACCGAATCGATGACGATCACGTCCACCGCCCCGGACCGCACCAGGGTGTCGGTGATCTCAAGGGCCTGCTCTCCGGTGTCGGGCTGGGAGACCAGCAGGTCGTCGAGATTGACCCCGAGCTTATGGGCGTAGGCCGGGTCGAGCGCGTGTTCGGCGTCGATGAACGCGGCGGTGCCGCCGGCCTTCTGGCTCTCGGCCACCACATGCAGGGCGAGGGTCGTCTTGCCCGAGCTCTCCGGCCCGTAGATCTCCACCACCCGGCCCTTGGGCAGGCCGCCCACGCCCAGCGCCATGTCGAGGCCGAGCGATCCGGAGTGGATCGACTCGATCTCCACGATCTTGCCCTTGTCGCCCAGCTTCATCACCGAGCCCTTGCCGAAAGCACGGTCGATCTGCGTCAGCGCGGCCTCCAGGGCCCTCTGCTTGTCGCCCTCGTCTTTTCCCACCAGCCTCAGCGCCATGTTGTTCATTTTGATCCGCCATCCTTATCCCATGATTCCGCCGGCCGGGCGGCGCCGGGCCGAGATTCCCGGAGAACCGCTCGACAGCCCCGTGTACCTGTTTTGTTCCGCCCTCGCAAGCGGTTCTTTCGCCGTGGCGGCCTCATCCGGGTTCGAGGACGCTCCCCGCCCGCGCGATGAGGTCAAGCGGTTGAAAATGCTAGATTTAGAATCCGGCTGGGACGCCATGGGGCGACATTGGGCCGGGCAGGTTTTGGCAAGTTTTGGCAAGTTTTTGGCAAGTCCGGTTCGAGTTTGGCGAAGGGCGTGTGACAGGCATTTTGCAAAACCGGCTTGGGGACGATCCACGACGTTTTGCGGGCATGATCGCGATAGATTGCATTATGCAATTTTTTTGCAAGCACGTCAAGCCTTCCCACGAGCACCTCCCATGCCGTCATCTCGGCCGAGGTGCTCAGCCCGAAAAACCTGGACCGAGAGCCGCCACCATCGCTCTCCCGCGCCTAGCCTCGAAAGGTAGGGAAGAGTTTCATACAGTGTCAGAGTAGTCCCGACGCCACCTTTGACGAACGCGCCGCCAGCGCCGAAAAGAGCGGTGCGGCTTCGCGGCCGCCAGACGCCCGGATCATCCCTGTCGCGACCGGAAAAATGAGCGCCCAAGGCGAGGAAGTCAGGCTGAGACGCCCCGTCGATCCCGAGCGCGACCATGTGCGCGGCGGCGGGGCGGAGCGTGACGTGGTCACCATCGTGGTCTTCGGCGACTACCTTTGCCCCTACTGCCGGCGCCTGCGGCATGTGCTGGACCGTCTGCGCCAGGCCCTGGGCGAGCGCATGGCCTATGTCTTCCGGCACTTTCCCAACGAGCGGGCTCACCCGGGGGCCGACTTCGCCTCCCGCGCCGCGGAGGCCGCCGGCCGCCAGCACAAGTTCTGGCCGATGCACGACGCGCTCTACCGGCACGAACTGCCTCTGGAGGAGGAACAGGTGCTCGAGGTGGCCCGCGCGGCCGGCGTCGATATGGACCGCCTGGCGCGAGACCTCGAAGACGGCGAGATCCGCCAACGCGTCGATGACGACCTCGCCGACGGCCGGCGCAATGGGGTCACGGCGACACCGACCCTCTTCGTCGACGGCCTCCGCTACGACGGCGCCTGGGACTTCTATTCCATGCTCGAGGCGCTGGAGCGCCCGGTCGCGGCGCGCCTCCAGCGCTCGGCGCGCGCGTTCGCGAACCTGCCCGCCTCCGCTGGCCTGGTCCTGCTCATCGCCGCGGCCGCCGCCCTCATCTGCGCGAACACGGCGCTGGAGCCCTATTACCGATTGTTCGTCGGCGCCCCGGTCGGCGTCAGCCTGCCGGGCGGCGGCCTGTCGCTGACCGTGGGTGCATGGTTCTCCGAAGGCCTCCTGGCGATCTTCTTCCTCCTCGTGGGCCTGGAGATCCGCCGCGAGATGACCGCCGGGGCGCTCACCGACCGGCGCGCCGCGGTGCTGCCGATCGTGGCCGCCGTGGGTGGCGTCCTCGCGCCGGCGGCGATCTATCTGGCGCTCAACCGGGGGCCGACCGCGCCCGGCTGGTCGGTTCCCACGGCCACCGACATCGCCTTCACCCTGGGCATCCTGGCTCTGCTGGGCCGGCGCCTGCCCCTGGGCCTGCGGGTGTTCGTCGCGGCCCTGGCCGTGGTCGACGACATCCTCTCGATGCTCACCCTCGCGGTCTTCTATCCCCGGGCGTTCGAGGCCGGCTGGCTGCTGGCCGGCGCGGTCGCCGTCGCCGCGATGGTCGCGCTCAACCGCTCGCGCGTCTATGCGGGCTGGCCC
>JACDGF010000381.1 GCA_013815405.1 Caulobacteraceae bacterium
TCTCGGAACAGCGGGCTGGAAGCCCGCGGTCCGGTCGATCCAGCCCTGTTCACGCCAGATGCGTCCTGGGCGCCGAAATTTCAGCTCGGGCGGCTTGCCACGGCTCGAGGGCCGGAGAGGAAAGCGCGCTCGCGCCGGCCCCGAACCCCGCCATGGCGGCGGCGAAGAGGCCGGCCGAAGTGGAAATCGACGTGGGGGCCGCGAGGTCGCGGACCAGGGTCCCGCCGTGCCCGTCGGAGGTGGCGATGAAGGTGGAGCCCCGGTAGTCGCCCTCCAGGTTGATCCGCGCGGTGTGGTTCCCGTCGGTGACGGTGAGCACGCCGCTGGACTTGCTCCCCGCATAGGTGGTCTTGGTCGCCTTGCCAAAGGCGATGTCGTCCAGATCGAGGGACGTCTTGGCGGTCGTTGAAAAGCCGGTGATCGTCCCGGTGTAGCCCCGCGAACGGCCAAGCTCGAGGACGCCAGTCTTGGCGGTGAAGGCGACGTCCTCGGTGAAGGCCGCCTCGAAGTCGAGCACCCCTCCGGCGATGGTCGCCGACCCGCTCCCGGTGACGTCGCCGGCGACGGCGAGCGTCCCGCCGGCGGCGGCCAGGGTCCCGGTGTTCTTGAGCGCGCCGGCGATGGTCAAGGCGCCCCGATCGGCCTCGATCAGGCCGGCGCTGGTGACGCTGGCCTTGCCGCCGAGGGTCAGGGACCCGGAATTGAGGATCGCCTCGCCAGCCGTCAGGCGCACGTTGCCCGAGGCGGTGAAGGTCGCCGCCTGGCCGATCCTCAAGGCGGCGAAATCGACGAACGTCGTCGCCGCCATGCTCCCCGACACGGTGACGTCTCCTTCGGCGCCGAACAGGCCCGAGAGCCTGCCGATCCCGCCGTCCAGCTTCAGCGTCCCTCCGCCGCCGATCACCGCGCCGACGAAGGTGGAACCCGCCTCCACGACCAGGAGGTCGGTCGAGGAGCCGAGACGGACCGCGGTCCCGCCGGCGCCGATGATCGTCCCGAAATTGGTCACCGTATTCGCCTTCCCGTTGGTCTCGACTCCGGTGAAGCCCTCGATGGTCGCCTTGGCGTGGCCGGCGGCGCCGTTGGTCAAGGCGGCGCCGCCGCCGAGGTAGACGCCGGAGCCGCCAAGGTCGCCCACCCCCAGGATCGTGCCGAAGTTGGTCGCCGCGGCCGCCTTTCCCGCCAGGCTGAGGCCGGTGTAGCCTTCGATCAGGGCGCCGCCGTTGTTCAGCGAGCCGTTGACGACGACCCCGCCGCCCCGCAGGTCCAGCCCCCTTCCAAAATTCGACGCGCTGAGGCCCCGGATGGTCCCGAAGTTGGTCACCGTCCCGGCCGCGCCGGCGATGCGGACGCCGACATAGCCCTGGATCAGGGCCGTGTGGTCGGTCGCGGCGCCGTTGGTCACGTCGCCGCCGCTCCGCAGATACACGCCGCTCATCCCGAAGCCGAGGCTCTGGATGGTCCCGAAATTGCTCACCGCGCCCGCGCCGCCGGCGATGGAGATTCCGCTCACGCCGCTGATCAGGGCGGTGGCGTCTCCCGCCGCGCCGTTGGTGACCCTCCCGCCGGCGCCCAGGGAGACGGTGGCGGCGATGGTCCCGAAGTTGGTCACCGCGCCGGGCGCTCCGCGTATGTCGATGGCCCCGCCGGTGATGGTCGCGCCTTCCGACGCATAGCCGCCGTTGACCACCGAGCCCCCGGAGGCGGCGAAGACCGAGGCGAAGACAGCGCGGATCGTCCCGTAGTTGGTGACCGCGACCGACCCATCGGTGATGATGCCGTAGTGGCCATCGATGTAGCCGCCCGCTCGGTTGATCACCACGCCGCCGACGGTCAGTACGACCCCCCTGCCGTAGGCCGCGCTGTTGTGGATCGTCCCGGCGTTGGAGAGAGTCGCGAAATGGTTCGAGTAGACGCCCGAGCCGCCGACCCCGCCGGTAGCGGTGATGTCCAGTTCGTCGTAGCTGGGCGAGAGGGTGTAGCCGCTCGCCGCATAGGTCGAGAGGGTCGTGGCGGTCATGGCGAAGGCTCCTGATGCAGGCGTTCGTTCAGAAGCCCACGGATCGTCCGCCGCCGTGGAAACGAGAGTGGCTGGATGCGTGGAAATTGCCGCGGCAAAGCGTGGTAACCGCGGCAAGACGCGACGCGGGCGCGGCGTCGCTGGACGTTACGTCGTGCTCAGAAACTGCCGGATATGCGCCACGAAGAGCTTCGACGCCGGCTCCCGTCCAAGAAGCAGATGATTGTCGCTGGCGAAGGTGACGAACTCCGCGCCGGGGATCTGGGCGGCCAGTTGGCTGCCGGTCGCGAGCGGGATGCGGCGATCGCCGCGGGCGTGCATCACCAGGGTCGGTATGTCGAGCCGCGCGAGCCGGGGCCGAACGTCGATGTCCGCGAACACCTCCAGGAAACGCGCGGCGTTGGCGGCCGAAACGGTTTCGCGCTGAAAGGCGTTGAACCATGTCAGCTCGTCGGCGGTCGCGCCGGGCAGAAAGGCCGCCGAGAACATCTGCCGATAGACCGCGTCGTCACGTCCCCAGCCCGACCTGACCAAGGTGATGATCGCCTCGCGTTCGGCGGTGACCTCGGCATCGGCGTCGACGCGCCAACCCGCGGCATAGCCTCCCCACAGGATCAGGTGGCTGACGCGCTGGGGATGCCGCGCGGCATATTCGATCGCCACCGCGCAGCCCTGCGAGAGCCCCAGCAGCGGGAAGCGGTCGACGCCCGCCGAATCGACGACGGTTTCCAGATCCCGGACGAAGGCTTCGAAGCTGATGTCGGCGACCTCGCCCTCGGACAGCCCATTGCCGCGTTCGTCATACCGGATGAAGCAGTGATCGCGCGCGAGTTCGTGGAACAGCGGCGCCCAGATCGGGGCGTGCCAGTCGAGTTCGAGATGGTTTAGCCAGTTCGCGGCCTTGACCAGCGGCGGCCCGGCGCCGACGCAGGCATAGGCGATCCGCACACCGTCGGCGGCCTTGCAGAAGCGTATCTTCTGCCGGGCCAGTTCGCGAATGTGGGCGCTCTCGCTTTCATCCGGCTCCGG
>JACDGF010000382.1:0-308 GCA_013815405.1 Caulobacteraceae bacterium
CGCCAGGGTCGCGCCCCTCTGGCTCTTCGCCTCCTGCGTGCTTCTCTATGTCGGCGGCGAAGAAATCGTCTTTCGCGCCGTCCTCATAGGGGCGATGCGGCCGGCCGGCCCCCTCGTCGCCGTCGGCCTGGCGGCGGCCTGCTTCGTGGGGGTGCAGGCGCTCCACATGCCGAGCGCCCGCTCGGCGCTGTTTCCCATGGTCGGGGCCCTGGTGATCGGGCTGGTCCACGGCGTCCTCTACTGGCGGTCGTCGGACGTCGTACCGCTCATCGTCGCCCACGCGGCCTTCTTCCTCGGCGCCCTGGGCG
>JACDGF010000382.1:318-3046 GCA_013815405.1 Caulobacteraceae bacterium
GCCCGGATCCGATCGCCGTGAACCCCGCTTCGGGGGTGGACTGGGCCGCCTGGCTGGCGCGGTGGGAGCGCTTCCAGGCGACCTATGCGCCCGATCGCGATGGCCAGTTCGACGCGATCTGCCGCTACGCCATTGAGTTTGGCGCGAAGGGTCGTCTCACCGCCGTGGACCTGTGCGCGGGACCAGGATCGCTTGGAGCTCGTCTGCTGGCGCTTGCGCCTTACGCGGAGGTGACCGCCGTCGATATCGACCCGTTTCTCATCGAACTCGGCCGCCGCGGACGTCTGGCCTCTCCCATGCGTTGGACGCCCGCCGACCTGCGCGCCCCCGGCTGGAGCGCGGCCCTGCCGCGATGCGACGTGGCCCTGTGCGCCACCGCCATGCACTGGTTCGACGACGCCGAGGCGAGGGCGATCTATCGCGAGGCGGCCGCCATGATCCGATCCGGCGGCGCGCTCCTGGTCGCCGACACCATGCCCCATGGCGCGGACCGCGCTCGCTCGCTAGGGCACGCCATGCTGGAACGCTTCTGCGCCGACGAGATCGCGGCCGGCCGGGGCGAAACCTGGGTGTCCTTCTGGCGCGACGCCGAGGCCGAGCCGTCCTTCGCCGCCCTGATCGCGAAGCGCCATCGCCTGCTGAGCCGCCGCCGGGCGCGCGTCGCGCCGCCCCTGGACTTTCATCTGGCGGCCCTGGCCGAAGCGGGCTTCGCCGACGCCGGCGAAGTCTGGCGCCGCGACGCCTGGGCCGTGGTCCTCGCCGTCCGGTGATCGCGATCGTGCGGCGCTCCGTCGTGGCGGCGAACAGGTTGCGGCGGGCCTCATAACGCCTAAACACTCCCGCGATGAGCGAAGCCGCCCCCGAACCCAGCACGCGCCGCGCCGCCGGGATCGTCGGGCTGGCGGTGATCGCCTCGCGGGCGCTGGGCCTGGTGCGGGAACTCACTTTCGCCGCCATGTTCGGGGCGGGCAAGCTGCTCGACGTCTATCTGGCCGCCTTCCAGATCCCCAATCTGCTGCGCGACCTCTTCGCCGAGGGCGCCCTGTCGGTGGCCTTCACCACCCTGTTCACCCGGGCCTGGGACAAGGAGGGCCCGGCGCCGGCCTGGGCCCTGGCCAACCTGATCCTCAGCGCCATGCTGTTCTTCCTGGGCCTGCTCACGGTGGCCGGCGTTGCCGCGGCGCCGCTGCTGGTCGAGGTCACCAACTTCGGCTTCCACGGCGTGCCCGGCAAGTTCGAGCTGGCCGTGCGGCTCACCCGCATCCTCTTTCCCTTCATCCTGTTCGTCTCCCTGGCCGCCGCCGTGATGGGGATGCTCAACGCGAGGTTCGTGTTCGGCGTGCCGGCCTCGGCCTCGACGGTGTTCAACGTGGTCTCGGTGATCGCCGGGGTGGCCTTTGCCTACGCCTTCGACCCGACCGCGCGCGCTCACCCCCTGCATCCGGTGTTCACGCAGCGGGCGCTCTTCGGGGTGAGCCTGGGGGTGATGCTGGGCGGCATGGCCCAGCTGGGGGTCCAGCTCCCCTCGCTGATGCGCCTAGGGTTCCGCTTCCGCTGGCGCCTGTCGCTGGGGGACCCGCGCCTGCGGGAACTGTGGCAGCTGATGTGGCCGAGCCTGATCGCCGGGGCGGCGGTCCAGGTCAATGTGCTGGTCAACGGCATGTTCGCCTCGGGCATCGACGGCGGCCGGTCCTGGCTCGCCTGCGCCTTTCGCCTGATGCAGTTCCCCATCGGCCTCTTCGGCGTCTCCCTGGCCATCGCCACCCTGCCGGCGGTGGCGCGGGCCTTCGCGCGCAGCGACATGGCGGGCTTTGGCCGCACCGCCCGCGATTCCCTGCGCCTGGTGTGGTTCCTCAGCCTCCCGGCCGCCGCCGGCCTCGCCGCCCTCGCCCATCCGATCATCGCCCTCATCTACCAGCACGGCCGGTTCAGCGCCCACGATACGCACCAGACCGCCCTGGCCCTGCAGGCCTACGCCATCGGCCTGGCCGGCTACGCCGCGATCAAGGTGCTGGTGCCCTGCTTCTACGCCCTGGGCGCGCCTCGGACGCCTTTGCGCATCAGCCTGATCGGGATCGGCCTCAACCTCGCCCTGAACCTGCTCAACGCCAAGGTGCTCGGCTTGGGCCACGCCGGCCTGGCCTTGATCACCTCGATCGTCGCCCTGGTCAATTTCGCCCAGCTGATGGCGGCGCTCGGCAAACGGGTAGAGATCGGCGACGGGCGGCAATGGGCGCTGTTCCTGGCCCGGTGCCTGACGGCGGCGGCCTTCAGCGCCGGGGCCGCCTGGGGGGTGGATCACCTGGTGGAGGCGAACCTCCACGACAGCGTGTTGCGCGGGGCGGGCCTCTTCGCCGCCATCGGCGCCGGCGTCGCCGCCTACTTCGCCGCCGCCCGCCTGCTGCGCCTGGAGGAGAGCGGGGAGGCTTGGCGGATGCTCAAGAGGCGGCTGCCGATCCGGCGGGCGGAAGGATGAAGAGCTCACGATCGCATGGACCCGCAGCCGGAAAATTCCTACGGCCGTGACCATAGCCGGAGAGAAACCGCCATGAGCGCCTACAGTGTCGCCGACGCCAAGGCTGGCCTGCCGCGCCTGATCGACCGGGCCCGGGACGGCGAGGAGAGGTGATCATCACGCGCCACGGCAAGCCGTGGCGGAACTCCGCCCGGCCCGGGCGCCGTAGGCCCCGCATGCCGACCCGGCCGCCTTCTATGATTGGCTGCGGGC
>JACDGF010000383.1 GCA_013815405.1 Caulobacteraceae bacterium
GGCGCCCGCGACGAGCCCTTGGCCGGCGCCCTGGCCCGCGCCGGCGCCGGGGCCGACGCGGATGTAGCCTTGAGCGCCCTCGACCTCGCCAACGCCGACCTGCGCCGCCTGCTCATCGCCCTGCACGAAACGGTCGAAGCGCGCGGCGACACCGCCCTGGACGCCGAAATCCTCGCCCTCTATCGCGCCATGGCCCACGCGCGCCGCCTGGAATTGCCGGCGGGGCTGGGAGCTTGACGCCGGCGCCGGCGACTCCGATCCGCATTAGCCGCATCGGTGTCCTTTAGGCGTGGCGCGCCCCGCCCGCGACGCCTACTAAGCGAGCGGACACGGGAGCAAGGCATGGCCGGACCTTTTGGAGCGGACTCCACGACCGACGAGGTGCTGGAGAGTGTCGACCTCGCCGGCAAGCGCATATTGGTGACCGGCGCCTCGGCGGGCCTGGGCGTGGAGACGGCCCGCGCCCTGGCCGCCCACGGCGCCCAGGTCGTCGGCGCCGTGCGGGATCTGGACAAGGGGCGCGCCGCCACGGGGCCCGTGCGTGACCAGGCCTCGGGCGGCGGCGGGCTGGAACTGGTCGAGCTCGACCTCGCCTCCCTCGCCAGCGTCCGCGCCCGCGCCGGCGCCCTCGTCGCCGCCGGCGCGCCGTTCGACGTGGTGATCGCCAACGCCGGGGTCATGGCCTGCCCCAAGGGCGAAACCGCCGACGGTTTCGAGACCCAGTTCGGGACCAATCACCTGGGCCATTTCGTGCTGGTCAATCGCATCGCCTCGCTGCTCAGGCCCGGGTCGCGGCTGGTCAACCTCTCCTCGGCCGGCCACCGGTTTTCCGACGTCGACCTGGACGACCCGAACTTCGCGCATACGCCGTACACGGAGTTCGGCGCCTACGGCCGCTCCAAGACCGCCAACATCCTCTTCGCCGTCGAGTTCGACCGCCGCCACAAGGAACGCGGCGTGCGGGCGACCGCCGTGCACCCCGGCGCCATCCAGACCGAGCTCGGCCGCCACATGACCCCGGACCTCATCCGCCAGCTCCTCCCCGCCGGCGCCGACCCGGACGAGGCCCTGGCCGCCTTTCCCTGGAAGACCATTCCCCAGGGCGCGGCGACCTCGGTGTGGGCCGCCGCCGTCGCCCCCGCAGACGCGGTCGGCGGCCGCTATTGCGAGGACTGCCACGTGGCCGCCCTCGTGGAGGACCCGAACGTCCGCGGCGGCGTCCGCCCTTACGCCCTCGACCCCGACCGCGCAAAGGCCCTGTGGGCCAAAAGCGAGGAGATGGTGGGGGAGGCGTTCTGAGGGCGAAAAGCGCTCCGTTCAATCCTCCCTCGCTTTGCGGGTGAGCACTGGAGAGCCTATCCTTTTGCGCTAGTTGAAAGGGGCTCAATATGAACAAATCCGCGCCGACCGTCGCCCTGGCCGCTACCCTCCTGGCGCTCGCCGCCGCGCCGGCGGCCTCCGCGCCCCCGGCCTGGTCGCTGATCGTGCGGGGCGGGACGATCTATGACGGCTCGGGCGGGGCGCCGTTCACCGGCGATGTCGCCGTCGCGGGCGACAGGATCGCCGCCGTCGCGCCCCACGTCTCCGGAACCGCGGCGCCGGAGATCGACGCCAAGGGCCTGGCGGTGGCGCCGGGGTTCGTCAACATGCTGGCCCATCCCGAAGAGTCCCTGATCGCCGACGGCCGCGCCCAGAGCGATCTTCGCCAGGGCGTCACCCTGGAGGTGATCGGCGAGGATTCGATGGGCCCCCTCTCGCCGAAGATGAAGGCGCTGGCCCCCTCCCGGCAGTCCGACATCCGCTATCCGATCACCTGGACGACCCTGGGTGAATACCTGGAGAGCCTGGAGACGCGCGGCGTCTCGGTGAACGTCGCCTCCTATGTCGGGGCCGGCACGGTGCGGAACTATGTGCTGGGCGAAGGCGACGTGCAGCCGACTCCGGAGCAGCTCGCCAAGATGCGCGCCCTGGTGCGCCGGGCGATGGAGGAGGGGGCGCTCGGCGTCACCACCGCCCTGATCTACAGCCCCAACGGCTACGCCAGGACCCCCGAACTGATCGAACTGGCCAAGGAATCGGCCCTCTGCGGCGGGCTCTACAGCGTCCACATGCGCAGCGAGGGCGACCGGCTGACGGAGGCCGTGGGCGAGACCATCGCCATCGCCAAGGCTTCCGGCGGCCCGGCCGAGATCTACCATCTCAAGCAAGCCGGCCGCGAGAACTGGGGCAAGCTCGATCAGGTGATCGCGGCGGTCGACGCGGCCAGGGCCTCGGGGGTGCGGATCACCGCCGACATGTACGTCTATGACGCCGGCGCCACGGGCCTCGACGCCGCCATGCCGCCCTGGGTCCAGGACGGCGGCCTGGAGGCCTGGATCGCCCGGCTGAAGGACCCCGCCGCCCGCGCCAAGGTGCTGGCCGACATGCGCGATCCCCACCCAGCCTGGGAGAACCTCGCCGCCAAGGCCGGGGCCAAGGGCACATTGCTGCTGGCGTTCAAGAACCCGGCCCTGAAGCCGCTCACCGGCAAGACCCTGGACGAGGTCGCCCGGATGCGCGGCAAGAGCCCGGAGGACACGGCCATCGACCTCGTCATCGAGGACGGCTCGCGCGTCGGCGTCGCCTATTTCCTGATGAGCGAGGACAACATCCGCCGCGAGGTCGCCCTCCCCTGGGTGAGCTTCGATTCCGACGAGGCCGCCCCCTCGATCGAGGGCGTGTTCCTCAAATCCAGCAACCACCCGAGAGCCTTCGGCAACTTCGCCAAGGTCCTGGCCAAATACGTGCGCGACGAGAAGGTGATCACCCTGCAGGAGGCGATCCGCAAACTCTCCGCCCTCCCGGCCGACACCCTCTCGATCCCCGATCGCGGCCGTCTGAAGGCCGGCGACTTCGCCGACATCGTCGTCTTCGATCCCGCCAAGATCCAGGACCACGCCACCTACGCCCGCCCCCAGCAATACGCGACCGGCGTGGCGGACGTGGTGGTCAATGGGCGGCTGGCGCTGGAAAACGGCGAGCCCACGGCGGCGCGGCCGGGC
>JACDGF010000384.1 GCA_013815405.1 Caulobacteraceae bacterium
GAAGGCGATCTGGGCGTTGAGCTTGTCGCGCAGGGCGTCGAGGTGGCGCCGGTGGTCCGGCGGGCGCCAGGACAGAGGGTCGCACACCACCAGCACGGGGATGTCTTCGTCGTCGTCGACATAGATGTAGTCCACGAGGTCGGTCTCGAGCACGGACATGGCGGCCCCCTGAAACGAATCGACCTTCGCAGGGTTAGCCCAAGTCGCGCCGAACGCCTCGTTGGCAGGGGAAGGGGAGGGCTGCCAGGGGAGGGAGGAAATCAGGGGTTTCCCAGCGCCTCCTCGAACAGATCCGTCATCGCCGCCCACGACCGCCGGTCGCTGGGTTGGTGGTAGGCGAAGCCGGGGCGGTTCAGGGCGTCGACGCCGGGGTTGGTGAAGCTGTGGGCGGCGCCGCCGTAGAGGTTCATGCGCCAGTCGACCTTGCCGGCGTTCATCTCCTTCTCGAAGGCCAGGCGCTGGTCGGGCGGGATGATCGGGTCGTCGGCTCCGATGCACACCAGGACCTTGGCGCGGACGTTCTTCGCGTCGTCGGGCCGCGCCGTGGCCAGGCCGGAATGGAATCCGACGATCGCCTTCAGGTCGGCGCCCGAGCGGGCCAGCTCCAGCACGGTCGTGCCGCCGAAACAGTAGCCGATGGCGGCGAGGCGCGAGGGGTCGGCCTCCGGCTCGCCGGCGAGCACGCCCAGGGCGGCGGCGGCGATGGCGCGGATGCCGGCCGGGTCGGCCATCCAGGGGCCGAGCCGGCCCATCACCTGGTCGAGGTCGGCCAGGGGCTGGCCGTCGCCGTAATAGTCCATGGCGAAGGCGGCGTAGCCGGCCTCCGCCAGCCGCCGGGCGAGGGATTTGGTGTGATCGGTCAGGCCGCCGCCCTCCGGGGCCACCAGCACCCCCGGCCGCCGGCCCCGCCGCGCCTCGCCCACGGCGTAGGCGCCGACGTAGCGCTTGCCGTCCACGTGATATTCCAGATCCCGGGTGCGCATGAAAATCCTCGATTGTTCACACCTCTCCCGGAGGGAGAGGGAGGGGCCCGCGCCCTTGGGCGTGGGAGGGTGAGGGATTAGGCCGTCGCACGTTTTCGCACGGCGCGGCGGGCGCCGTAACCCCTCATCTTCCCACCCGCTTCGCGGGCGGGCCCCTCCTTCTCCCAATGGGAGAAGGGTCTTATATTGCAGCCCATGCCCCCTGCCAGCGCGACCGCCGGCGTTTCGGATGTTTCCGGCGCTTTTGCCCATGACCTCGCGCCCTCGCCGATGCTGTGGCGGCCGCACCGGCCAGCGCGGCCACAGAAGAGCGAGGGGGGGCGGCGGTTCGAGCTCACCAGCGACTATGCGCCGGCGGGGGACCAGCCGGACGCCATCGCCGAGCTGGTGGCCGGGATCGAGGCGCGCGAGCACGACCAGGTGCTGCTGGGGGTCACCGGCTCGGGCAAGACCTTCACCATGGCCAAGATCATCGAGGCGACCCAGCGCCCGGCCTTGATCCTGGCCCACAACAAGACCCTGGCGGCCCAGCTCTACAGCGAGTTCAAAAGTTATTTCCCGAACAACGCCGTGGAGTACTTTGTCTCCTATTACGACTACTATCAGCCCGAGGCCTACGTCGCCCGCACCGACACCTATATCGAGAAGGATTCCTCGCGCAACGAGCAGATCGACCGCATGCGCCACTCGGCCACCCGGGCGATCCTGGAGCGGGACGATGTGATCGTGGTCGCCTCGGTCTCCTGCATCTACGGCATCGGCTCGGTGGAGACCTACACCGCCATGACCTTCACCCTGACAGTGGGCGAGGCGGTGGACGAAAAGCGGCTGATGGCCGACCTGGTCGCCCAGCAGTACAAGCGCAACGACCAGGCCTTCGAGCGCGGGACCTTCCGCCGCCGGGGCGACACGATCGAGATCTTCCCTGCCCACTACGAGGACCGCGCCTGGCGGGTGATGATGTTCGGCGACGTGATCGAGGCGATCGCCGAGTTCGACCCGCTGACCGGCAGGAAGACCGCCGACCTGCAAGCCGTGAAGATCTACGCCAACAGCCACTATGTGACGCCGCGCCCGACCCTTCGCCAGGCGACAGCCGCGATCAAGGCCGAGCTGAAGCCGCGCCTGGACTGGCTGACCGCCCAGGGCAAGCTGCTGGAGGCCCAGCGCCTGGAGCAGCGCACGACCTTCGACCTGGAGATGATCGAGGCGACGGGGAGCTGCGCGGGGATCGAGAACTATTCGCGCTATCTCACCGGCCGGCGCCCCGGCGAGCCGCCGCCGACCTTCTTCGAATACATTCCCGACAACGCCCTGCTGTTCGTCGACGAGAGCCACCAGACGATCCCGCAGCTGGGGGCCATGTACAAGGGCGACTACAGCCGCAAGTTCACCCTGGCCGAATACGGCTTCCGCCTGCCCTCCTGCCTCGACAACCGCCCGCTCAAGTTCGAGGAGTGGGAGGCCATGCGGCCCGATAGCCTGTTCGTCTCGGCCACCCCGGCCAAGTGGGAGCTGGAGAAGGCCGGCGGGGTGTTCGTCGAGCAGGTGATCCGCCCCACCGGCCTGATCGATCCGCCGGTGGAGGTGCGGCCGGTGTCGAAAGGCGGCTTCTCCCAGGTCGACGACGTGATCGACGAGTGCCGGCAGGTGGCGGCCAAGGGCTACCGCACCCTGGTCACCGTGCTGACCAAGAAGATGGCCGAGGACCTCACCGAATACATGCACGAGCAGGGCCTGCGGGTCCGCTACATGCACAGCGACGTCGACACCCTGGAGCGGATCGAGATCATCCGCGACCTGCGCCTGGGGGCCTTCGACGTGCTGGTCGGGATCAACCTCCTGCGCGAGGGCCTGGACATCCCCGAGTGCGGCCTGGTCGCCATCCTGGACGCCGACAAGGAAGGGTTCCTGCGTTCGGAAACCTCCCTCGTCCAGACCATCGGCCGGGCGGCGCGCAACGTCGACGGCAAGGTGATCCTCTACGCCGACAGCATTACCGGCTCGATGGAGCGGGCGATGGCCGAGACCAGCCGGCGGCGCGACAAGCAGGCC
>JACDGF010000385.1 GCA_013815405.1 Caulobacteraceae bacterium
CTCCACCCCCGTGCCCTTCAAGGTCTTGGCTACAAGCGCCTGCCAGTCCGTGCGCGTGGCGGGCTCGAAGTCCGCCGCCAGGGGGATGACGCGATCGTCCAAGGCGGCGGGCTCCTTCCCATGATCGCCGTCGTTGCAGACCACGCGAGGGGCAAGGTCAAGAGGTGCGGGCCGCGGCGGCGGAGCCTGCGAGATTCTTACGGCCGCATCCGCTGGGCCGCCCAGCAGGCCGTCGCCCCGACGCACGCCTTGTTGGCGTGCAGGATGGCGTGCAATCGCGCCAGCCGATCCGCGGTCAGGCTCGCGGCGATATTGTGGAGTTCGCCAGGGTCCTTGGTCAGATCGTAGTAGTCGACTTCGCGCGGAGCTCGGTATTCCACATAGAGCGCATGGGAGAGTCGCAGCGCCTCATAGTTGGGCGGGTTGCCCGCGTACTGCCCCGGAAGGTCCGGATCGGTCTCGTCCGCCGGGGCGACGCGGTGATGCTCGATCAGGGCCATGCGCCGCCAGGCCGGCGGCGGACCGCCCGCGGCGTAGGCCGCGATCAGCGGGAGCAGGCTCTGGCCGTCCGGCTCGGTCGGCCCGGGCCCGCCGCCTCCGATTTCGGTGAAGGTCGGCGCCAGGTCGACGTTCTGCGCGATCTCGCCGATGGTCACCCCGGCCGGAACCCCCGGCCCGACGATCACCAGCGGGACATGCACATCGGTTTCGAACGGCGTGAGCTTGCCCGGCCGCAGCGAATACTCGCCCATGTGCAGGCCGTTGTCCGAGCTGAAGACCAGATAGGTATTCTGGCTCAGGCCGGCGGCGGCCAGATAGGCGCGCACATCGCCGATCAGCTTGTCGATCGCCTGGTCGCACTGGACGCGCTTGCGGAAGCCGGCGTCGATCACCGCTAGGTCGTCCGGGGTGAGCGGCGGTATCCCCTGCAGCCACCGGGGCGCCGCGGCGTTCGGCTGGGCGCCGAACGGCGAACCGCGGTCGTAGGCCAGGCCGGGGAAATTGTGCGCGTCGCGGTGAGCCGGAACATAAGGGAAGTGCGGCGTGAAGGTCGCCAGCTCCAGGAAGAACGGGGCCGGCGCCGAGGCGCCGATGAACTCCTGCCCCAGGGCCGAAATCTCGTCGGTGAGGTACTCCGGATGGGTGATGATCGCGCCGTCCTGGTTCAGCTTGTAGCCGAACCCGTCATAGCCCTGCGCGCCGGCGACGTCCCATTCGCTCCAGCCCGGGCGAACCCCGTCCCGCGCCGGGATGTAGCCGTTCAGATACTTGCCCATCATCGCGGTGGCATAGCCGTCCGCCCGCAGGGTCAGGGCGAAGGTGTGGGCGTCGTTGCCGTTGGCCACGAAGGCGACGAAGCCCCCGAGCGGCGGGCTGTTGGTGAGGACGTGGGTGTTGTGCGGGAACTTGCCGGTGAAGATCGAGGACCGCGACGGGCAGCACAGGGAATCGGTCACGAAGTAGTTCGAAAAGCTCACCCCGTCGCGCATCATCTGGGCGAGGTTCGGCATGCTGTCGGCCAGCCGCGCCGGCGAGACCAGATTGGCCGCGAAGTCGTCGGCCAGGATGAAGACGATGTTCGGTGGGCCGCTGGCGGGCGGTGGGCGCGCCGCCGCCATGCCCGGAAAAGCGCAGATCACCGCCGCCGCGGCGACCAGCGCCACTGAAATCCCAAAACGCATCATCGATTTCCCGGTGGCCCCTCGACACTGTGACCACGGCAGCCCAAGGTTAGGGCAAGGAGCCATTCATGACCACCGTCACCTGGAACGTGGACGCCAACGGCGACTGGGCGAGCGCCGCCGACTGGGACCTCGGCCGGCTTCCCGCGGCCGGCGACGACGTGGTCGTCGACACCGCCGATCCGCATACGATCAACCATCGAACGGGCGCCGACACCGTGAGCACCCTGACGGTCGGCGACGATCACTTCTTGGTCTCGGGCGGATCGCTGACGATCGCCTCCGCCGCCAGTTTCGCCCACCTTCTCACCGTGTCGGGCGGGACCCTGGAGCTCGACGGCGCCGCGAGCGTGGGACGGTTCAACCAGGGCGCCGGCACGGTGTCAGGCGCGGGAACGCTCACCTTCGGGGCCGGGATGCAGGCGTTCAACGGCGGCGCGATCCTGACCATCGCCGGCTGGTCGCTTTCCAGCGGCGCGGCGACCAGCGTCAACGAGATCCTGAGCTTCGGCGGGGTCTTTTCCCAGAACGCCGGTTCGAGCGTGACGATCGCGGCGGCCGACAAGCTGAGGCTGACCGGCGCCGCCACCCTCGCCGGAGCCGTGGCCGGGGCGGGGACCCTCACCTTCGCCGGCGGGACGCAGGCCGTGGAGAGCGGCGCGGACTTCACCGTGGCGAACTGGGTGTTGAGCAACGCCGCGGCGGCGACGCTCAACGGCAGCCTGACCTACGCCGGCGCTTTCATCCAGGCCGCCGGCTCGACGCTGACCATCGCCGCCGGCGACAAGCTGAGGCTCACTGGCGCCGCGGCCCTGGCCGGAACGGTGAGCGGCCCCGGCACCCTCACCTTCGCGGGCGGGACGCAAGACCTGAACGGAGGCGCGAACTTCACCGTGGCGAACTGGGTGCTCAGCAACGGCGCGGCGACGACCCTGAATACGAACCTGACCTACGCGGGCGGATTTATCCAGGCCGCCGGGACGAGCCTCACCCTGGCGGCGGCCCACGGCCTGACGCTTACCGGAGCCGATACCTTCGCCGGGGCGATTTCCGGAACAGGACGGCTCATTTTCGACGGCGGGTTCTACACCTTCAACCCTGGCGCCACCCTGGACGTGTCAGCCTGGTCGATCCATGGAAGCACGGTTCAGGTGAACGAGAATCTCACCTATGCGGGCGCCGTCTCCATGTCCAGGGACGCGGTCTTCTCCATAACCCAGGGCGACACCCTCTTACCACCCATCAGAAAAGTCTTGCTCTGAGGAATCGTGATGTGATTCGGGGAATCCGCTTTGATTGGGCGGAGGATTTTGGATGGGCGGGATTGAAACGGTGGCGTCGGCGGTCCAGGC
>JACDGF010000386.1 GCA_013815405.1 Caulobacteraceae bacterium
CGCCTGCGCCGCCTGGTGGTCCAGCCCGGCGGAGTCGTGCCCTGGCACAGCCATGCCGACCGTCCCGCCCTGATCATGACCGTCAGCGGCGCGATCACCGAATACCGCTCCACCTGCGCGGTGGGGATCGAGCACCCGGCCGGCGACGTCGCCAAGGAAAGCGGCGGCATCTCCCATTGGTGGAAGAACAACGGAAGCGTTCCCGCCGAGCTGATCGCCGCCGACATCAAGAACGACGGCGCTCCGGCCGATGGCGATCACATGTGATCCCCGCGGGCGAGGCGCGCCAGCCCCGCGACCTCGCCCGCCCGTTCAACCTCCGACCAAGGCTCGCGCCATGACCCTCGCCGCCTCGCCCGAAATCGCCGCAATGCCCGCCCGCCGCGTCCCGCGCACGACCATCGTGGGCCTGGTCGGCTTTCTGACCCTCGTCGACCTCTTCGCCACCCAGGCCCTGCTGCCGACCCTGGCCAAGACCTACGGCGTCAGGCCGGCGGCCATCGGGGTGGCGGTCAACGCCTCGACCATCGGCATGGCCGTCGCGGGGATCGTGGTCGCCCTGGTCAGCCACCGGATCCCGCGTCGGACCGGCATCTGGGTTTCCCTGGCCTTGCTGGCCATCCCCACCACCCTCTTGGCCTTCGCGCCGGACCTGGCGAGTTTCACGACGTTACGCGTCGTGCAGGGCCTGTTCATGTCGGCGGCCTTCACGCTCACCATGGCCTATCTCGCCGAGCACGGGACCGCCGACGAAACGGCCGGCGCCCTGGCGGCCTATGTCACCGGCGCGGTGGCCAGCAACCTCATTGGCCGGCTGATCGCCTCCCAGGTGGCCGGCGTCTTCGGCCTGGCGATCAACTTCCAAGTCTTCGCCGCCCTCAACCTGGCCGGCGCGGCCCTGGTGTTCTTCAGCCTCCGGAGCGCCAAGCTGATGGGGTTCGAGGGCGTGCGCGCTCCCTCGCCGATCGCGCGCCTGGCGGCCCACTTCGCCGTGCCCTGCCTGAGGGCCTGTTTCGGCATCGGCTTTTGCGTGCTCTTCGCCTTCATCGGGACATTCACCTATGTCAACTTCGTCCTCGCCCGTTCGCCCATCGGCCTCGGGCCGATGATGCTGGGCCTGGTCTATTTCGTCTTCGCCCCGGCCATGGTGACGACGCCGCTGGCCGGGCGGATCGCGGGCCGGTTCGGGCCACGCCCCGCGTTCTGGGTGTCGCTGGCGCTGGCGGGGGCGGGTCTGCCCCTGCTGCTCACCACCTCCCTGCCCCTGGTGATCGCCGGCCTGGTGCTGGTGGGCGTGGGAACCTTCTTCGCCCAGGCCGTGGCCACCGGCTTCGTCGGCCGCGCGGCCACCAAGGACCGCGCCGCCGCCAGCGGCCTCTACCTCGCATCCTACTACCTGGGCGGCCTGGCTGGCGCTTGGGTTCTGGGCCAGGTCTTCGACCGCCTCGGCTGGCCGGCCGCCGTCGCCGGCGTCGGGCTCTCCCTGTTGCTGGCCGGCGTTTTCGCCGCCATGCTGAGGCCCGCGACGGCCGGGGTCCGCGCCGCCTGAAACGACGGACCGGGCTCGGGGAGGCGATCGATCATGCGATGGGATTCCAGGCTGGCGCCGGTCGCGGCGCTTCTCGCGGGCCTGACGGCGCCCGCCTGGGGAGGGGCCGCCCGAGCCGAATCCTTCGTCCTGCTGGCCCCCGCGCGGGGTCCCGGAGGCGAGGCCCTGACGCGCCCGGACCCGCGAGGGCGCTCCGTCCCGATCGCGACTCGGCTGGAGGGCGGCCCGCTCGCCGAGCATGCGCGGAAGATCCTGGCCGGCGGTTTCTCCGCCGTGCTGCCGGATCTCGACCGCCAGGCCCGGGCGGCGACGGCGCCGACCGAGTGCGGCGGCCTGGGCCGCTCGGTGCTGATCCTGTTTTCCGACGAGGACGGCGGCTATGCCCGAAAGGGATTTTTCGTGAAGGGGGAAGATGGCGCGACGCGCTTCTGCGGCGACCACTACATCGACCTCACCGTCGACGAGGAGTCCCTGGCCAGCGGCGAGTTCGAGGAGGTCCTGGCCCACGAGTTCGGCCATGTGCTCTTGCGTCGGCTGCTGGGCCCGATCCCGGCGACGCCGTCGCCGATCCCGGCGACGCCGTCGCGAAACTTCCACAGCGCCCTGGCCATCACCGACCCGATCACCGCTTTCGACGAGGGTTTCGGGGAGCACTTCCAGCCCGTCGCCGCCCGCTTCACCCAGACGGCGGGCTTCAGGCGCCGTCTCGAAGCTGACGCCGTCCCCGCCCTCGCCGACCGCTGGTTCAGCCGCCAGGAGACCTGGATCCGCGAGAGCTGGGCGCCGCGCGGCCTGCTCGCGTTCGACAAGCTGGAGCGGTGGGATCGGGAGGGCGGGGCCTACGAGCGTTGGATGGCGGACGAGACCTCGAGCGCGCTCGATGCTTGCCGGCTGAAGAGCGGCTCGCAGATGATGGCCTCCGAAGCCGTGGCCGCCAGTTTCTTCTTCGACCTGATCAACGCGCGCGAGGATGCCCCGGGCGCCGATCGCGCCGCCGTGGCCGGCGCGGCGGAAAACTACCGCAAGCTGATCGTGGTGCTGGGCCGCGTGGGCGCGTGGCCCAAGGCCGCGCCGCTCGTCGCTCTCGCCCGCGCCTGGGGCGAGCGGTTTCCCGAGGACCGCGCGCGAGTCACCGCCGTGTTCCTCGCCGTCACCTACGGCGGCGCGACCTCCGCGCCGGTCTGGCGGTTGAACGAGGCGGCCGCCTGCCGGGCCGCGCTTGGCGACCGTGACGTCTTTCTGGCCGCGCGCGCGGAGGCCAAGGCCGCCGGCGACCACCTTGCGTCCGAGGGGCTGGCCGGACGCGTGGCCCTCGACGCCGCGCTCGGGCCCGAGCTCTGGCTGGCCGACCCGGCGGTCGGGATCCCCACCGCGCCCTGGTCGAAGAAACGAAGCGAGCCCCTGGTCCTGGACCTGAACACCGCCCGCGGGCCGGCCCTCACCCTGCTCTTCGCCAAGCTGCCGCGCCCGGAGGCCCTGGCCG
>JACDGF010000387.1 GCA_013815405.1 Caulobacteraceae bacterium
GCTGCCAACTGGTGGCCAGTTGCGACCTGGCCTATGCGGCCGCCGGCGCCCGGTTCGCCGTCTCCGGCATCGATCTGGGTCTTTTCTGCTCGACCCCCTCGGTCGCGCTGTCACGCGCGGTGAAGCGGAAGACGGCGTTGGAGATGCTGCTCACCGGGCGCTTCCTGGACGCCGCCGAGGCCCAGGCCGGCGGCCTGATCAACCGCGCCGTGGCCCCGGAGGATCTCGACCGCGTCGTGGACGAGAGCGCCGCCGCCATCGCCGAAAAGCCCCCCGAGGCGGTGGCCCTGGGCAAGGCGCTCTTCGGGCGTCAGATCGAGATGAGCCTGGAGGACGCCTACGGCCTGGCGGCGCGCCGGATGGCCGAGAACCTCGCCTTTTCCTCGGCGAGATCCGGCATCGACCGGTTCCTGAAACGATGAGCGGGGCTCACCGCTGCTCCGGCGCGGCTTGCGTCGATCCCAGCCAAGCGGCGCCGCGCTGGACCTATCGCCACGGTCTCCACGACCTGGGCGGGGGCGCCCTGGCTTGGCTGCAGCCCAAGGGCGACTGGGGCTGGTCCAACGCCGGCTTCGTGCGCGACGGCGAGGCTTCCTTGCTGGTCGACACCCTGTTCGACGCGCGCCTGACCGGCGAAATGCTGGCCGCGATCGAGGACTCCGTCGGCATCGGCCCAAGGACATCGAGGTGCTGGTCAACACCCACGCCAACGGCGACCACACCTTCGGCAACGGATTGGTCGCCAACGCCAGCATCGTCGCCTCCGCCGCCAGCGCCGCGGAGATGGAGGAGCAGACCGCCGCCTCCCTGGCCGCGATGATGCGCCGGGCGCCGGAGTGGGGGGAGACGGGCGCCTATCTGCGCCGCATCTTTAGCCCGTTCGATTTCGAAGGCGCCCGGCCCAAGGCGCCGACACGGACCTTCACTAGTTTCCTCTCGATCAAGGTCGGTGACAAGACCGTCGATCTGCACGAGGTGGGCCCGGCGCACACCGCGGGGGACGTCATCGTCCACGTCGTGGAGGACGGTGTGGTCTTTTCGGGCGACATCCTGTTCGTCGACTGCACGCCGATCCTGTGGACCGGGCCGGTGGCCAATTGGCTCGAGGCCTGCGACCTCATCGCCGCCCTGAACCCCCGGGTGATCGTGCCCGGCCACGGCCCGATCACCGATCTCGCCGGGGTTCGCCGGGTCCAGGACTATCTGCGCCACATCGATCGCGAGGCGCGCATCCGCTACGACGCCGGCCTGAGCGTGATGGAGGCGGCCCTGGACATCCGCTTGGCGAGCTTCGCCGACTGGGGCGACGCCGAGCGCGTCGCGGTCAATGTCTCGACCCTCTACCGGGAATATCGCGGCAGGCCGGATCCGGCGGGCGAGCCCTCGCCCTTCCGGACGATGGCCGCGCTCGCGGCGCGCGGGCCCCGGCGTTAGGCGCCCGAGGCCGCGCCGTATACCGTGCGAAAAACCATATTTCGGCCATCAGAGCTTCGGAAAGGCGCCCCATGAGAGATCGGCCATCGATGACCGCGCGTTCGAGACCTACCGCCCTGATGGTGGCGGCCTGGGCCGGCATGGCCCTTGGCGCCCAAGCCCAGGAATGCGCCGGGACGCCGGGGACGGCGCGGCTGCTGATCGTCGTCGAGAGGGTCGATTCCGCCAAGGGCCTGGTGACCGCCACCCTCTACCCGAACGACAAGAGTCAGTTCCTGGTCAAGGGGGGCGCGCTGAAGGTGTGGAGCGATCCGGCGGCCGCGCCGACCACCCGGATGTGCCTTTGGCTGAAGGGGCCGGGGACCTACGCCCTGGCGGTCTACCACGACGCCAACGCCGATCGCCGGTTCAATGTCGGCCTGTTCGGACCGACGGAGGCCTATGGCTTTTCCAACAATCCCAGGATCGCCTTTTCCAAGCCTTCCCTCCAGTCGGTGCTGTTCCAGGCCGGGGAGGGCGACACGACGGTGCATGTGCGCCTGAACCGGCCCGGATGACGTTCGCCGATACAAGGGCCACGCCGACCGCGGGCGTGGGCTGGGCGGGCGGCCTGAAGGTCGCCGCGCGGGTGATGTCCTCGACCCTGCGGCCGATGCTCGCCCATGTGGTGGTCACCCGCTATTGCAACCTCGAATGCGCCTATTGCAGCGAATACGACAAGGTCTCCAAGCCGGTCCCGCTGGCCGACCTGTTGGAGCGAATCGACGCCCTGGCCCGGCTCGGCACCCAGATCGTCACCCTCACCGGCGGTGAACCGCTCACCCATCCGGGGCATGACGCCATCATCCGGCGCATCCGCTCCCACGGCATGGTGGCGACCGCCATCACCAACGGGTTCTTGCTCACCCAGCGCCGCATCGAGGGCATGAACGCCGCTGGCCTCCAGGAACTGCAGATCTCCATCGACGGAATCAAGCCAGACGCCGTCTCCAAGAAGACCTTGAAGTCCCTGGCCGGAAAGCTCCGGTTGCTGTCCCGCCACGCCCGGTTCCACGTCAACATCAACTCGGTGTTGGGAATTTCGGAAGAGCGGACGCACGACGCCTTGGACGTGGCGCGCTCGGCCAAGGCCCTGGGTTTCAGCCATACCGTCGGCGTGTTGCATGACGCCGATGGCGCCCTCGCGCCCCTCTCGGCCAGCCAGCGGCGCGTCTACCACGCCCTGATGGCCAAGGGCTCCTGGGCCCATCGGATCAACTATTGGATGTTCCAGAAGAACCTGCTGGCCGGAAAGCCTAACGCCTGGCGCTGCCGGGCCGGCGCCCGCTACCTCTACATTTGCGAGGACGGGCTGGTTCACTACTGTTCCCAACAGCGGGGATCGCCGGGAACGCCGCTGCTCGACTACGGCCACGCCCAGATCGAGCGCGAATACAGAACCGCCAAGCCCTGCGCGCCGTTCTGCACCGTGAGCTGTGTGCACCAGGCCAGCGTCCTGGACGCCTGGCGCGCGCCGCAGCGGGCGGCTTAGGATCGGCTACCCGGCTGGAGCGCGTC
>JACDGF010000388.1 GCA_013815405.1 Caulobacteraceae bacterium
GACTGAGGGATCGCTAAGGGCGCCAGCCCTTGGCCCAACCCCCCGGCCGACGCCGGCCGATCAGGGGGATTGAGGGCGTCGGGCGGCGCCTGACCGCACAGGGTCGATGGGCGTAGCCCAAGCGACCCGTATATGCGCCATTGTCCACAATCGACCCGCCACGACTCTTCGCCGACGCTCGCCGGGACGACCGCCATACGCCGCCGAGTCCCGATTTCATGCAACGGCCCAAGCGGCGGCGCACCCTGGCGGGCGGGCGGCGGGCGCACCTCGCGCCGATCCGTTGCGTTTCAAGGGATTGCCCGGCTCGCGCACCTCGCGCGCTTTGGCGGCGATGTGTCCCGCAGGACGCGAGGGCGTTGATTGGCCGGGGCTTTCCAGCCGACCCCAGCCCGCACACCTCGCGGCTTTTATCTTGCCGTTCACCGCAAGACCCCCGGCCTCCCCCAGATCAACCGTCCAGCGGGGCATTTCGCGGGAGCCCTCGCTCGCGGCATTGGAAAGATTGAGGAATCCGGCAAAGCGCCAGCGCACCCGTGTCGCCAAGCCTCGAAGCGCCGTCGCCGTCAGGGGCTAAAACTTCTGAGAAGACAGTCACTTGCCAACCACACCGCCCCCAGCCGACGGCGGGGCTTTTATCTTCCCTTGCGTTCTGACGCGCGATTTTGGCCGAACTACCGCTCTCGATCATCAAGGGGATTGGGGCGATTTCGACCCAGAGGGAGCTGCCGTTCGATGAACGGCGATCCCTGCGTCTCGCAGCACCTGATCAACGCATCGGGTGAGATCGGACTCCAGACAAGAGCCCTTGGTCGCGCCCAGAGCCTGATTCCCCGATCCGGAGAATTCCACGACGAATGCTGCGCTCCCCACGTTGACTTCGAGATTGGTCGGCACCGTTACGACCAGATCGACCGGCTCCCCGTTCTTGGCCCACACAAACGATCCGGACCTACGAAACGCCGCTTCAAGGGCGGCACCAAACCTCTGGCTGAGCCCATCGTCCGCATTCACGCGGACATCCACCGAGATCGGCCGCGACCGCATTGGCGCCTCCGCACACGCGCTATTTTCCAGCAAGGCGGCGAAGGCCGCCGCGAGACCGAACGCCTTTATGAATTGTTTCAACATACGGGAATACGCGAACCCGTCGCGACGGTGCATTGTTTGGTCGTCGGATTCGTTTTGGCCTCTTGAACTTGACCCGACGTGATCGTCGTCCCGCTTCTGGAAGTCATTATGTTTCTATTCGTGTAACCAGGCGTCGGAGTACTGGTTCGGTTGCCCTGTGCGTCTCGCGAGCCTTCTTGATACTGATCCTTAATTCCCGCGAAGTGCAGGGTGTCATGGGCTCCCGCGTCCGTTGCCTGGGGATTGTCACTGTTGATATGCGCCCGGTTTCCACCCAGACGATTGACGCACTCGCCTGCTCCTCCGCACATCTTGGTGTTGTAGCCGGGGCTGAAGTCCATTCGGTTCAAGATGCCACCGATTGGCCGGTTAGTCGGAACAACCTGGATGTTTGTTCCGCCGCCCTCGATCGTCAGACTGTTCGCCCGCTCAACGATGGCCGCGACATTCCCAGGGGTCGCGCCCTGGCCAGTATATTGGACGGGGATCACCAACGTTGTCGTGCCGTCTGGGTTGGTCACCCAAAGGGCATCCGTCCCAGCTGGGTCCGTCTTATTCACCGGATCCTCCCCCACATAGGCGTAGAGGTTGACGTCGCTGTCGTAGCCCACCGGGTCGGTCTGGAGGAACCGTCCGGCGATGGGGTCGTACATCCGGGCCTTGTAGGAGTAGAGCCTGGCCTCGGGGATGGCGATCTGGCCGGTGTAGCGGAAGCGCGGGCCGGCCCAGGCGTCGGGCGCGCCATAGGCGTCGTAGCGATAGACCGCGCCGGCCGGGACCTTGCCCGTGCTGTCGGTATAGCCGATGATCGAGCCCTGGCGGTCGGCGATCAGATAGCGCGGATTGGTCCCGTCCATGATCGGGCCTTCGAACCACAGATAGGGATTGTCGACGCCCGGCCCGTGGATGTAGCGCCGAAGGATGGCGTCGTTGTCGTCGTATTCCACCGCCAGGGCGTCGCCGTCCCAGACGAGCTGGGTGACCGCCCCGTTGACCGTGGTCCTCTGCAGCCTCCCGGTGGGATCATAGGCCAGGGTCATGGCCACCCCTGGCGCGCTCTCGCTGACGAGCCGGTTGTCGCCGTCGTAAGCAAACGCGCGCGTCCCGTCGGAGACGAGGTTGCCGTTGGCGTCGTATTGACCGCCGGCGTCGCGGTTGAGGCCGTCGTAGGCGTTGTTCACCGTCGCCGGTCCGCCGCTGGTCCAGTCGAACCTGGCGGTGGAGGCGGAGCTGTTCGCCAGCTGGCCGTCGGCCGTGTAGCCGAAGGTCCAGGCGACATCGCCGACCCCGCCGGCGAAGCCCTCGCTGATCCCCTTGATCCGGTCGGCGGCGTCGTACGTGATATGGGTCGCATGGGCGGTGTAGCGGCCCAGGAACGCCAGCCGGCCCAGAGGATCGTAGCCGGGACCCACGCCCACCACCCCGCCGGCGTTGACATTGGCGAACTCATCCAGCTCGTTGAAGCTGTAGCCCAGGGCCGCTCCGCCCGGATAGGTCATCGTCGCCCGGTTGCCGTCCGCGTCGTAGGTGAGGCCGATGGTGAAACCCCTGGAGGTTTCCGAGGTCTCGCGGCCGGCCAAGTCATAGGTCCAGTCCACCCCCGGGCCGGTCGCGGAAGTGAAATGGGCGAAGAGCCGCCGGCCCAGAAGGTCGTAGCCCGAATAGACCGGCTTGCTCGCCGGGTCGGAATAGACCCGCGATGTCTCCCGGTCGAGGGCGTCGTACGAGGTGTTAGCCCCAAGTAGGAATGTCCCCTTTGTCCAAAGTTAGAATGTCCCCTTTCCCGGCGCGGCGGGATGAGGGGATGCATGGTCGAGGCAGGGCTGTTTATGAGCGATGGGGAGCGG
>JACDGF010000389.1 GCA_013815405.1 Caulobacteraceae bacterium
GTGCTGGCGTTGGCCGCGGCGCGGGCGAGCGCCCAGCCGCCGGTATGGACGATCCGCGGGGCGCGCGGCGCGGCCCTGCTCTTCGGCTCGGTCCACCTGTTGCCCACCGGCTTGGATTGGCGGCCGCGGGCCCTGACCCAGGCCGTCTCCGAGGCCGACGAACTGTGGTTCGAGCTTCCCATCGATCAGGCCACCAACGCCGAGGCCGTCCGCTTGGCCAGCCGCCGCGGTATCCTGCCCCGGGGCGAGCGCCTCTCGGACCATCTGACGGCGGACCAGAACGCCCGTCTGGGGCGCGTCGCCGCGTCCCTGGGCGTCGCCCGAGCGGGCTTCGAGACGATGCGCCCGTGGTTCGCGGAGGTCACCCTGTCGCTTCTCGTCGATGAGCGAGCCGGCGCCGCGGCCTCGCAGGGCGTCGAGGCGCAGATCGAAACCGTCGCCCCGCCCACGGCGCGACGACGCTCGTTCGAGACGGCGCGCCAGCAGATCGCCTTCCTGGCCGACGCCGCGATGGCCGACCAGGTCGCCGTCCTCGACGAAACGCTCCGGGAGATCGAGGAGCGGCCTGACTCCTACGGGCGGATGGTGGGCGAATGGATGACCGGCGATCTCAAGGGCCTCGCGGCCGACGCCCTCGAGCCTCTGCGGCGGGCCTCTCCGACGACCTACCGGCGTCTGATCACCGAACGAAACCGGCGCTGGGCGGCCGCCCTGCGTCGCCGCCTCGCCCGGCCAGGCGCGATCGTGGTCGTGGTGGGCATGGGCCACCTCGTCGGCCCCGATGGCGTCCCGGCCCTGATGAAGGCCGGAGGCGCCCAAGTCGAAGGGCCCGATTGACCGGCCAGGGGCCTTCCCCTATACCCCCGCCTCCCGTTTTTTGACCGTTCGCCGCCCCGAAAGAGGCGCGGGCCGTCGCGAAAGGTTCGAATCTAGTCATGGCCAACAACCCCGGCGCCAAGAAGGCGATCCGCAAGATCGCCAAACGCACCGAGGCCAACAAGGCGCGGCGCTCGCGGGTGCGCACCTTCCTGCGCCGGTTCGACGAAGCGCTCGGCGCCGGTGACGCGGCGGCCGCCAAGGAGGCCTTCGGCGTGGCCCAATCCGAACTCATGCGGGCGGTCGGCAAGGGCGTCGTGCACCCCAACACCGGCGCGCGGAAGGTCTCGCGTCTCCATCGCCAGCTGAAGAAGCTCGCCGCCGCCTGATCTTCTCCCGCCGGCCGCTTAAACATCTGAAATAGAATATTATTTTCACCCGCTTATGCGCGGGCCCGGCGTCGCGCCATGATCCGTGGTGCGACAAAATAGACCAATCCGTTCGGCCAAAAAAAAGTGATCGGGCGGTTTTCCTTGGCCTGTCGGGACCTTCCGCTTGTCAATAGGAATTTGGGCCCGTTTGATTGAATTTCGGCGTTGACGCCGGGGGTCGCGGGGATAGGTTGAAAGACAGTTAACGCTTTCGATCTTGTACGGACGAAAAGGCGGCGGCGGGGCTGATCGGTCTCGACCGATGGGGGAATTACGTCTGATGATTCGCCGGTCAGCCGCGCGGGAGACGTCGCGGCCGGACGGGATCGTCGCACGGGGAAGAAACACGGCGGGGCGCGGGAAGAGGCGGGGCACGGGAAGATATGGCCAGCAGTGATCCATCGATGGCGATATTTCCAACGCCAGCCGGGGCCGTGTGGAGCAAGGCCAGCCACACGCTGAAAAATGAACTGGGCGCGGACGCCTTCGGCTCCTGGCTGGCCCAGGCCGCGCTTCGACCGGCGTGCGACGGCGGCCTGTGCCTGGTTACGCCGACCGGGATCGCCCGAGACTGGATCCGCCGCTACGCTTGGCGAAGGATCGGCGAGGTCTGGGCGGCCAACGATCCGGACGGGCGGGTGCTGAGCCTGAAATCCCGCCTGGAGTTCGAAGCCGAGACCGGCGCGGATCGCGTCCCGGCGCCGATCGAGCCGGCGGACGGCCCAACCACTCCGGAAGCCACGACGGCCCCCGCGGCCAGAGGGTGCATGGCGGGGAGCCTGCAGGAACGCTTCAATTTCGAGAGCTTCGTGGCCGGGCCCGCCAATGAATTCGCCCATGCCGTGGCCCGGCGCGTCGCCTCCTGGGCCGACGGGCACTTCAATCCCGTCGTCCTCCACGGCCCCTACGGCTTTGGCAAGACCCATTTGCTCAACGCCATGGCCTG
Organism: Caulobacteraceae bacterium; assembly: GCA_013815405.1. GTDB lineage: Bacteria > Pseudomonadota > Alphaproteobacteria > Caulobacterales > Caulobacteraceae > Acaudatibacter. The sequence goes on from JACDGF010000389.1 coordinate 2,194, forward strand.
GGAGGCCATGAAGACCCAGCCTGGGCGCAAGGTGGTCTATCTGACCTCCGAGCGGTTCCTATCCAGCTTCGTGCGCGCCTTGATCGACAAGCAGACCGCCGCGTTCAAGGAGGAGCTCCGATCCGCCGACCTCCTCCTGATCGATGACGTGCATTTCATCGGCGGCAAGCAGTCGAGCCAGGAGGAATTGTTCCACACTCTGGCCGCGCTGGTGGAGGATGGCCGCCGCGTGGTGTTGTCGGCCGATCGCCCGCCCTCGGCGCTGGCCGAGGTCGACGCCCGCCTGCGCTCGCACCTGTCTTCCGGCCTGGTTTGCGGCATCGAGCCGGCCGACCGCGCGCTGCGCCTGGGCATATTGGATCGAAAGCTCCAGGTGCTCTGCCGCCGGCAGGGCGTGGCCGGGGTCCCTCGCCCCGACATCCTGGCCTTCCTCGCCGATCGCTTCACCGACAGCGTCCGCGAACTTGAAGGCGCCCTCAACACCCTGGTCGCGCGGGCCGGGGACGGCCTGGGCCGGCTCACCCTGGACGAGGCGCAATGCCTCTTGCGTCCTCATCTGCGCGGCGGGGAACGCCGGGTGACGGTGGACGATATTCAGAAGGCGGCGTCCGAGCACTTCGGGCTCAAGCAGGCGGATCTCATTTCCGAGCGGCGGACCCGCGCCGTGGCCAGGCCCCGTCAGGCGGCCATGTGGCTGGCCAAACAGTTGACCACCCGCTCCCTGCCCGACATCGGCCGCCGCTTCGGCGGTCGCGACCACACCACCGTCCTGCACGCG
>JACDGF010000390.1 GCA_013815405.1 Caulobacteraceae bacterium
TGACGACCCTGGCCGATCCGGATCTCCGCGCCGGCGTCAGGCCCGGCGCTTTGAGGCGGGCCCTGGGCAATCTGGTGGCGAACGCGGCGGCCCACGCCGGGCGGGTCGAGGTCACCGCCCACGCCACCCCGACCGGCGGCGTCGAAATCATCGTCGACGACGATGGTCCCGGCGTCCCGCCGGATCGCTTCGAAGAGGCCTTCGCCCCTTTCAGCCGCCTCGATCCCGCGCGCAACCAGAACGAGAAGGGCGTAGGCCTGGGCCTCGCCATCGCCCGCGACGTCGCCCGCGGCCACGGCGGCGACGTTACCCTGGACCGCTCGCCACTGGGCGGCCTGCGCGCGGTGCTGCGCCTGCCGGGTTAGGCGACCGTCCTCGGCGCCGGGGACGAACGATTCCGATCATCCCTAAACCCAGCGATCCGGCCCGGTGGCGTAGGGTTGCAGGATGACGGCGGCGGGATCGCCTTTGAGCACCTCCAGGCGCGTGGCCGCCCCGTCGCGATAGAAGCGCAGGTCGAAGCTCCGGGCCCCCAGCTTCAGGTCGATCAAGGTCAGATCGGCGAGCCAGTCGGGAAGCACTGGGTCCAGGTAGAGCCTGCCGGCCGGGGCGTCGGGCGCGAAGCCCAGGAACATCTGCAGGAAGGTGAAGCAGGCGCCCGCCGCCCAGGCCTGGGGCGTGTTGGCCCCCAGGTACTGCACCGGGAAGTTGGTCCCGTCGCGCTGAAGGCCTGAATAGAGCTCGGGCATCTGATGCTGGGTGAAATAGCCGGCCGCGCCGCTGATGTCGCGGGCGATGCGAGCCGCCTCGGCGGCGAAGCCGTAGCGGCGGAAGCCGACGGCGATCAGGCCGTTGTCGTGCGGCCAGACAGAGCCGTTCTGGTAGGAGTGCGGGTTATAGGCCGGGTGGTCGGAAGAGAGGGTGCGGATGCCCCAGCCGCTCCACATGTCCGGCGCCATCAGCCTGCGGACGACCTTGGCGGCCCGATCCTGGGGCACGATCCCCGACCACAGGCAGTGGCCGGGGTTCGAGGCCACGCTCAGCACCGGCTTCTTCTCGCCGTCCAGGCAGAAGGCGTAGTAGCCCGACGCTTCGTCCCAGAACGCGTCGTTGAAGGCGTCGAACAGCCTCCTGGCCTTCTTGCGCAGGGCGCGGGCGCGGGCGACCTTCCCCAGGGCGTCGTAGATCTGGGCCACGCGCATCCAGGCGTCGTAGACATAGCCCTGGAGCTCCACCAGCGCCTTGGGCCCCTTGACCAGGGAACCGTCCAGGTTGACCAGGGCCTCGCCGGAATCCTTCCAGCCCTGGTTCTCATAGCCCGCGCTGGAACGGGTCTGGTATTCCTGGAAGCCGTCGCCGTCGCGGTCGCCGTATTGGTCGATCCAGCGAAGGCACTTCTCCGCCGCCGGCATGTATCGCTCCAAAAGGTCGGCGTCGCCGGTGCAGCGCCAGGCGTTGTGCAGCACGATCAGATAGAGGATCGTCGCGTCGGCGGTGCCGTAATAGGGCGTGTGCGGAATAAGCTTGAAATGGGCCAGTTCCCCCCGGCGCAGCTCGTGCATGATCTTGCCCGGTTCCGCGTCCCGGTAGTCGTCCCGCCGGGCGGCCTGGTGGCGGCTCAGCACCTCCAGGGCGCCGTGGGCGAAGTTGGGATAGACCATGGCGTTCTGCAGCGAGACGATCAGGCTGTCGCGGCCGAACAGGGCGACGAACCAGGGCACTCCGCCGGCGGGGACGAACTGCAGATGATCGGTGCCCTCGATCGGCAGGCGCAAAGCGGCCATGTCCTGCAGCGACTGATGGTAGAAGCGGTAGTATTCCTCATTGATGGTGCGTATCTTCAGCGACGCCGAACGCCATTCGTCCAGCTTCTGGCCGGTCTGGGCATGAGCCACGTCGTCGGTGCAGGCGCCCGGCGCCTTGTCGACGCTCACCCCGTCGCCGACCTCATAGAGCAGGCAGCCGTGCCAGGCGGCCCCGGGCTCGAGCGCGACCTGAAAGCTGATCCGGCCGTTGGCGTAGACCGGCGCCGAATCGCATTCGCGGGCGGTGACCATCACGTCGCGGCGGAAGTCCTTGTTCTCATAGGTGGTGGTCAGACGGGAGCGGCCTTGCGACCAGGTGGTGGTGATGCGGCCGCGCCTGACGATACGGCCGGATTTCACCTCGAAGAGGTCGGCGAAGTCGCTGCGCATGGCCAGTTCGAGATTGAACAGGACCGGCGCTTGGGCGTGGTTGGTGATGTCGAGGTCCTCGTGGATCCCCCCGCCGATGGATCGGCTGATGGTCAGGCTCAGGGCGCCGGCCGCTATCTCGCCCACCTCGGTGGCGATGGCGCGGTTGGTCAGATAGATGCGCGCCGCGTAGTAGGCGATGTTGCCGCCGTTCAGGAGGTCCCACGGTTGGCCGTCGGCATAGAGCTGCCAGCTGGAGATCACCCGGGTGTCGCAGTGGTAGAAGCCCTTGTCGGTGGGCCAGGGGATCTGGCCGTCGGGGTCGGTGATCAGGACGCCGTAGCCCTGGTTGATCGCCAGCCTGGGTGGACCGACGGTGATTTCCAGCGCCATGGGGTTCTTGCCCTTCGAGGTGGACGATAATGCGTCGACTATGCCGGTTCGGCCGGCGGCGACTAGAGGTTTCAGGCGCGAGCCGCTCATGAAGCGCCTGGCCTCCATCCAATATTTGCGCGGCCTCGCCGCCCTGGCGGTGGTCGGCTACCACGCCGGCCAGTGGCGCGAGGGCGGCTTCGAGGTCGGGCGGGCGGGGGTCGACGTCTTCTTCGTGATCAGCGGGGTGATCATCTGGCGGGTGACCGCCGGCCGGGATGTCCCGCCCCTCGCCTTTTTGTGGCGGCGCCTGACGCGCGTGGCGCCGCTCTATTGGCTCCTGACCCTGGCCGTCGCCGCCGTCGCCGCCGTCTGGCCGGGGTTCCTGGCCAACGTGCGTCCAGGCTGGACGCATCTGGCC
>JACDGF010000391.1 GCA_013815405.1 Caulobacteraceae bacterium
GGCGCTGGCCAGCGCCACCATCGCCCCCGCCCACCTCGTCGGCGCCGACGGCCGCACCGGCTCGATCGCGGTCGGCAAGGCCGCCGACCTCGTCTTGGTGAACGGCGACCCCTCCACCACCATCGGCGACCTTCGCCACACCCGCACGGTGATGATGGACGGCAAGCTGATGGACGCCGACGCCCTGCGCAAAGCCGGCGGCTTCGAGGGGCGGCCGAAGTACGCGGATTAGGCGGGCGAGCGCCCTCCCTCCCCTTCTGGGGAGGGTCGGCCGAAGGCCGGGGTGGGGAAGTGTAAAGCTTCCCTGGCGCCGGCGATAACCCGACTTCCCCACCCGGATCGCTTCGCGATCGTCCCTCCCCATGAAGGGGAGGGAGGTTGCGCGCCCCGCCCTATCCCTCCCGCGCCGCCTTCAGCGCCGCGATGTCGAGCTTGGTCATCTTCATCATCGCCTCCATGGCCCGTTTGGCCTTGTCGGGGTCGGGGCCGCCGAGCAGCTCCGGCATCTCCGACGGCACGATCTGCCAGGAGAGCCCGAACTTGTCCTTCAGCCACCCACATTGCCCCGGCGCGCCGCCTTCGGAGAGCTTGTCCCAGAAACGGTCCACCTCCGCCTGATCGGCGCAGGTGACCACGAAGGAGACCGCCTCGGTGAACTTGAAATGCGGCCCGCCGTTGAGCGCCGTGAACCTCTGCCCCCCCAGCTGGAACGACGCGGTCATCACGCTCCCCGCCGGCCCCGGCCCCCCCTCGCCGTAGCGCATGACCTGGTCGATCTTGGAGTCCTCGAAGACGGAGACATAGAAATTCATCGCCGCCTCGGCCTGGTCGTCGAACCAGAGGAAGGGGTGGATGGTGGGCATGGGGTTCTCCTTGGGGTGTCGGGTGAAATCCGTTCAAAGGACGATCGGGGGAGGGCCGCCCCGACAATGGCCCGCGATTTGTTTGGATCCCGGGCGGACGGCGTCAAGGGCGAGCCGGGTATTCACGCCCAATGGCCGCGCTTGCGCTTGCGGCGAATGCGCCGATATTCTCCTCGGAAAGTGAGGCGAATATGGACATCTGGGAACAACCCGGCTGGCCGAGCTTCCATTGGAACGACGCGGCCCTGATAGGCCCGCTGGCGGAGGCGCGCCTGAACCAGGGCCGGTGGCTCGGCCGAATGCAGAGTCTAGGCTTCGATCTCCAGCGCGAATCCCAGCTCCAGGCCCTTACCGACGATGTCGTCAAGAGTTCCGAGATCGAGGGCGACATCCTTGACCGCGCCTCCGTCCGCTCCTCTCTCGCCCGCCGCCTCGGCGTCGCGGGGGCCGCGGCGAAGCCCGCCGACCGCCGCACCGAAGGCGTCGTCGAGATGATGCTCGACGCCACCGCCAATTTCGACGCGTCGCTCACCGCCGAGCGGCTGTTCGCCTGGCAGGCCGCCCTCTTCCCGACCGGCTACTCGGGGCTGGCCAGGATCAGGGCCGGCGCCTGGCGCGACGATGCGCGTGGGCCCATGCGCGTCGTCTCCGGCGCCCTCGGGCGCGAGCGCATCCACTATCAGCGCCGCCGGCGGCGAGGGTCGCGGCCGAGATGGCCGCCTTCCTGACCTGGTTGGCCGCGCCCCCGCGAATCGACGGCCTGCTCCGCGCCGCCCTCGCCCATCTGTGGTTCGTGACGATCCACCCCTTCGAGGACGGAAACGGCCGGATCGCCCGCGCCATCGCCGACCAGGCGCTCGCCCAGTCCGAAGGCTCGCCCCGGCGCTTCTACAGCCTGTCCAGCCAGATATGCCGCGAACGGACGGGCTACTATGCGATCCTCGAAACCACCCAGAGCGGCGGCCTGGACGTCACCGCCTGGTTGCAATGGTTTCTCGCCTGCTTCACCCGCGCCATCGACGGCGCCGAGGCGAGCGGCGCGGGCGTCCTGCGCAAGGCCGGGTTCTGGCGCGCCCACGAACGCGTCGCCATGAGCGAGCGCCAGCGCGCCGTCCTCGGCCGCTGGCTCGACGGCTTCGAAGGCCACCTCACCGCCAAGAAGTGGGCGGCCCTCGCCAAGTGCTCGCCCGCGTCGGCCCAGCGCGACCTCGCCGCGCTCGTCGACAAGGGTGTCCTCGAGCGCAATCCCGGGGGCGGCAAGAACACCAGCTATGCGCTGGCGTGATCGCCCCTCGGGCCATCGACCCGGTCTAGCGACAAACTTGCTGTAAGCCATATTGACGCTATAGCGCTATATCGATATCACCTTCCATTGTAGCGATACGGACCACGTTGGGTGGATCCGGTCGTGAGGAGGTCATCCCCATGTCACCCGCCATCTCAATCTCTGAAGGCCTTTTTGGCCGACTTCAGCAACACGCCGTCGCGCTCGTCGACAGCCCCGAAACGGTCATTTCCCGCGCCCTAGACGCGCTTGAGGCGGGATCCCACGCGCCGCCCACCCAGAGGGTTGGCCCCCGTGCTTTCAATCCCGCGTCTCCCCCTAACCTAGCGTTTACGACCGTTAGGAAGATCACCCTAGATGGGATCACGTTCAAGAAGGGCGAAACCTATTGGAACCCGTTGATGTTCGCGTGCCTCCGAGCGGCAGCGAAGAAGGGCCTTTCCCCTACCGAGATCGGCGCCCTGATGGTCGTCCCTCACGTTGTCGGCAAAAAGGAAGACAACGGCTACGTCTTCATCCAGGAGGCCGGCGTGTCCGTCCAAGGCCAAGCGTCTAACGGGGCTTGGAAGCAGGCTCATCACATCGCCTCCGCATTGGGCGTTCCTCTCGTCGTCGAATTTGTCTGGCAGAACAACGAGAAGGCCGCGCTCGCCAACATTGCCGGAAGCTTCAGGCTGGGCTGATCTGTGCTAGCCTGGATTTCTCAAACATGAGAGGTGCATCGGGGGCGGGAATCTGAGATAATTCATTTGCGACAACGAGTTATCGGATTCCCAAGGATGCCCCCGATGCCGACGGACTGTAACCCGAAGCTG
>JACDGF010000392.1 GCA_013815405.1 Caulobacteraceae bacterium
GGCCGGGCGCAAGCTGACCGGGGCGAAGTTCATGGGCTGCAATTTCGCCGGCGCCTCCCTGGTGGGCGCGGACCTGCGCGGCGCCGCCTTCCTCGGCTCGAACTTCGCCGGCGCCGACCTCACCCGGGCCGATCTGCGCGGCGCCTCGATGGTCGGGGCGCGGTTCATGCTGGCCAACTTCTCCGGCGCCGCCCTGGCCGGGCTGGAGGCGCCGGGGACGGACTTCATGAGCGCCAACCTGGCCGGGGCGGACCTGCGAAGCGGCGAATTGCAGGGCTCGAACCTGGCGCGGGTCGACGCCCGCGGCGCGAGCTTCACCGAGGCGGACCTGACCGGCGCCAACCTTTCCGCCGGCAAGTTCGACAAGGCTTCCTTCCAGGGCGCCAACCTGACCGGAGCCGACCTCGCCGGCGCCGACCTCGCCTTGGCCCGCAACCTCACCCAGCGCCAGCTCGACCTCGCCTGCGCCGACGCCAGGACGCGCCTGCCCGCCGGCCTGAGCGCCAAGCCCTGCGCCGCGCGCGGCCGGCGGCGATAAGCGTTCGTGACTCCGCCTCCCTACCCCGCTTCGGGGTGGAGGCTGAGATCCGCCCTGAACCGCTTCCAGTTCTCCACATAGTGCGCCGCGCCCGCGGCAAGGCCGGCGGCCTCCTCGGGGGTAAGGGTGCGGATCACCCGGCCCGGCGCGCCCACGACCATCGAAAAATCCGGGATCTCCTTGGCCTCGGTGATCAGGGCGCCGGCGCCGATCAGGCAGCCTCGCCCGATCCGCGCCCCGCCCAGGATGATCGCGCCGATGCCGATCAGGCTGCCCTCGCCGACCGTGCAGCCGTGCATCACGGCCATGTGGCCGACGGTGACGTCGGGGCCGATGTGAAGCGGCTGACCCGGGTCGGTGTGCAGGACGCAATTGTCCTGGACGTTGGAATTCTCGCCCACGGTGATCGGGTCGTTGTCGCCGCGCAGGACGGCGCCGAACCAGACGCTGGCGTTCCTCTTCAGGACCACGTTTCCCACCACGACCGCGCTCGGCGCTATCCAGTATTCGTCCACGGGCGGCAGACTTGGGCTGGCGCCGCCCAGGCGATAAACTGTCATCCGCCCACCCCCTATTCTTGAAATCGCCGGTTGATTAATCCCTCATAAACCAGATTAGGATGACTGTCGCCAGAGCGATTCGAGCATGACGCGGCCCCTTCGAGCGGAGACGTCGATGACCAAGCGAGCCCTGAAACGGATGGCGCGCGAGGGCGCCTTCGACGAGCGCCAGTTCGACGACGACGCCAAGGTGCGGCGCCTGCCCACGGCGCGGGGCTGGACGCCGATGCCGCAGAACGACGATCGCGAACAGGGGTACCTCAAGACCATCCGGCCGAGGTCTCCGGGCCAGCAGGCGCTGATCGAGGCGATCGATATGCGCAGCCTCGTCCTGGCCCTGGGGCCGGCGGGCAGCGGCAAGACCTACCTCGCCATCGCCAAGGCGGTCGAGGCGCTCGAGGCGGGCAAGGTCGGGCGCATCGTCCTCTCCCGCCCGGCGGTGGAGGCCGGCGAATCCCTCGGCTACCTGCCCGGCGAGCTGGAGGACAAGCTCGCGCCGTATCTCCGGCCGCTCTACGACGCCCTCTCCGACCGCCTGTCGATGAAGAGCGTCCGCGCCCTGATCGTCGAGGGCGCGATCGAGATCGCCCCGGTGGGCTTCATGCGCGGGCGGACCTTGAACAACGCCTTCGTGGTCATCGACGAGGCGCAGAACTGCACCTATGTCCAGCTCAAGATGCTGCTCACGCGGCTCGGCTGGAACTCGACCATGGTGGTCACCGGCGACCCGGGCCAGTCGGACCTGCTGCCGGAGCTCTCGGGCCTGGCCCGGGCGGCCGACCGCCTGGAGGCCCTCCCCAACGTCGCCGTGGTCCGCCTGAGCGACCGCGACATCGTCCGCCACCCCCTGGTCGCCGACATGCTGGGCGTCCTCTAGGCGCGGGCAGGCGATTGGCCTAAACCTCCACCTCGTGTGGAGGATCGCATGAAACGGTGGACGACCCTGGCGCTCGGTGCCCTGGCGGCGGCCCTGGCCGGGTGCGTGACCCGCTCCCACCAGGAGAACGCCGCGGTGGTCATGCCCTGGCCCCACGCGCCCGAGGCGGCCCTGCTGGCCTTCGCCGAGCCGAACGCCGACTACCCCTCCACCGGCGGCGACATCCTCAAGGGCGCCTCGCCCGCCGAGCAGGCCAGGGCCCGCGCCGCCGCGATCGCCTGGCCTCCCGCCCCGACCAATCCCTGAACCGCCCGCCGGCGAAAGCCGTCCAGATCGTCGCCCGGGGGCCCCGGGCGGAGGCCTGGGCGGCGTCGGAGGCGATCGACGCCGATCCCCGACTGCGAGCCGCGACCTATTCGATCATCGAGGAGGACGAGGCGGCCGGGGCCTGGCGGATCGACGCCTTTCCCACCTCGGAGGCCCAGGCCGAACGCCTGCGCGCGCTCCTGGCCGGGGTTCCGGCCCTGTCGGTGGTCACCCAGGCGCTGGCCGACGCCGACTGGCTGGCCATGGCGCTCTCGGGCCTGCCCCCGGTGCGGGCGGGGCGCTTCTTCGTCTTCGGCGCCCATGACCTCGGCCGCGCGCCGCAAAACGCGGTGAAGCTGCGCATCGAGGCCGGCGCGGCCTTCGGCACCGGCCACCACGCGACCACGGTGGGCTGCCTGATCGCGTACGACGCCCTCCTACGGCGCGAGCGGTTCCACCGGGTGCTCGACGTCGGGACGGGGACAGGCATCCTGGCCATCGCCGCGGACAGGACCGGGAGCGGCGTGGCGGTGGGGACCGACATCGACGGGGTCTCGGTCCGCGTCGCCCGCGAGAACGCCAAGGTCAACCGCGCGCGCGCCCGCTTCGCCGTCGCCGCCGGCCTCGCCCACCCGGCGGTGCGCGGGGCCGCTCCCTACGAT
>JACDGF010000393.1 GCA_013815405.1 Caulobacteraceae bacterium
GGCCATGGCCAGATCGCCGTCGCCGATCGCTCCGGCGGCCGCGCGCAGCCTCTGCTTGAGCCCGGCCCGCCGCTCGGGGGTATCCAGGGCCGTGGCGTCGCGTTCGCGGTTGAACAGGGCGTCGACGAAGGGGATGGCGGCGGCGAGCTGGGCCTTGAGCGCGGCGGCGCTCTCATCGCGCAGGACATCGTCGGGATCCTTGCCGCCGGCGAGGTGGGCGAAGCGGAAGCTCTTGCCGGGCCTCAGCAACGGCAGAGCCCGGTCGATAGCCCGCGACGCCGCCCGCAGGCCGGCTTCGTCGCCGTCGAAACAGAGGGTCGGTTCGGGGTGGAGGCGCCAGAGCATCTCCATCTGGCTCTCGGTGAGCGCCGTCCCCATGGAGGCGACGGCGGCGACGCCCGCCCGCTGACAGGCGATCACGTCCATATAGCCCTCGACCGCCACCAGGGCGGCCCCGTCGCCGGCCGCTTGCATCAGGCGCCGGGCTTCGGGGAGGCCGTAGAGCACGCGGCCCTTGTCGAAGAGGGGTGTGTCGGGGCCGTTGAGGTATTTGGCCCGCGCCTGGGGATCCATGGCCCGGCCGCCGAAGGAGACCAGCCGTCCGCGCCCGTCGGCGATGGGAAAGATGATGCGGTCGCGGAAACGGTCGTAGGGCGCCGCCCCGTCCTCCGGCGCGATCAGCATGCCAGCCTGGGCGAGGTCGGCCGGCAAGGCGCCCTTGGCGACCAGATAGTCCTTCAACGCCGTGCGGCCGGGCGGGGAGAACCCCAGGCGGAAGCGGGGCCATTCCTTTTCCGGAAGGCCGCGGCGGGCGAGGTAGTCCCGGGCGGCCGCGCCGGCGGGACGGCGCAGCTCACCCTCGAACCAGGCGGCGGCGCTTTCCATCCAGCCGACCAGGTCCTGGCGCGCCTTGTCCCGTTCAGCCGCCGCCGGATCGGGGGCGGGCATGGGCACTCCCGCCTCCCCCGCCAGCCTTTCCACGGCCTCCATGAACGAGAGCCGCTGCGTCTCCTGCAGAAAGCTGATCAGATCGCCGTGCTTGCCTGACGAGAAGTCGTGGAAGAAACCCTTGTCGTCATTGACGAAGAACGACGGCGTGCGCTCCTTGGTGAACGGCGAGAGGCCGACATATTCGCGCCCCTGCCGCCGCAGCTTCACCGTCTTGCCGATCACATCGGAAAGGCGGAGCCGCGATTTGATCTCGTCCAGGAATCGGTCGTCGAAACGCACCCAGCCATGATAGCGCGGCGTCTAGCGCGAGGCCACGCGCGCCAGTTTCTCGGGGTTGCGCACGATGTAGATGGCCGCCAGCTTGCCGTCCTCGCCGGGCTCGAAGGCGAGGGTCTGGACGCCGTCCGGGCTTTCCAGGACGAGGCCCGGCCAGCCGTTGATCCGCGCCGGCCGCGCCTCACCCGGCGGCGGCCAGCCGTGGCGCCAGGAAAAGGCCTTGATGAACTGAAGGACGTCGGCGCGCCCGACAAAGGGACGCAGCGCCGCGCCGCGTCGGCCGCCCCCGTCCGTGACCAGCACGCAATCCTCGGCGAGAAGCCTGGCGAGGGGCGTGGCGTCGCCCCGGGCCGCGGCGTCCATGAACGCGGCGACCAGGCGGCCGGCGTCCTCCCGCGAAACCTGGAACCTCGGCCTCGCCCCTTTCAGATGCTCCCGCGCGCGGCTGGCCAGCTGGCGGCAGGCCGCCTCGCCGCGGCCCAGGGTTTCGGCGATGGCGCCATAGTCCTGGTCGAAGACGTCGCGCAGCAGGAACACAGCCCGCTCCAGGGGCGAGAGCCGCTGGAGCGCCAACAGGAAGGCCACGGAAACCTCCTCCGCCCGCTCGACCGGATCCTCGGCGAGATCCTCGACCAGCGGTTCGGGAAGCCAGGGGCCGATGTAGGTTTCCCGGCGCGCCTTGGCTTCGCGCAGGCGGTCGAGGCAGAGCCGCGCCGTGACCCTCGCCAGCCAGGCGGCGGGATCGGCGATCCCTTCGCGGTCGGCCCGGCTCCATCGCAGCCAGGCGTCCTGGACCGCGTCCTCCGCCTCGGCGAGCGAGCCAGTCATGCGATAGGCCAGGCGCGCCAGGCGCGCGCGATGTTGCTCGAAGATCGCCTCGGGTCTCAAGCCGCCAGGGCCATCGGGCGTTCGAACCGCGCCGGCTGGCCGGCGACCGTCACCCGCGAACAGGCCTTGCCGTGGCCCAAGGCGTATTTCAAGGTCGGATAGAGGCGCGCGGTGGTGACGGCGAGGCCGATGTCCACCAGGGCGCCCTTGCCCCAACGGCGGAGGATCTCCTCGCGAAGGGGATCGGCGGCCTCGATGTCGCGGGCGAGCACCGCGCGGGCGAAGCGGTAGGCGAGCGAGGCGATCTCGCCCATCGCCGCCTCGTCGCCGGCCAGGATCGCCCGCAGGAGTTCTGGATCGACGCCGCAGCGCGGCCATATCGACGCCGATCTGGGTGCAGGGCCCGCAATCCTCGGCCAGGGTTCCGATGATTCCCGCCGCCGCCACGGCGGCGGCCGGGGCGCGCCGGCCACGGCCGAGCGAGCCGACCAACGAGAATTTCACGAACGTCCTGGGACTGACATCCAGAACCTCGCGCAGATAGCTCGCGTCATAGTTCCAGGTGCGTTCAAACGCGGTGATGGCGCGTGACAGAAGGAAGCGGAGCATTGGCTTTATCCTTTAGAGCGGCGCCGCGACGGCCAGGCGACCCAGGCGGCGATGAGGGCTGGGACAAAGACACCGACAAAATCGCGGGTCAGGTCCGCCGCGGCGTGGCGGCCCGTGGCGGCGTCGAAGAGATGGATCAGGGCGTGGAGACCGAGGAAGGCGCAGGCGGCCGCCAACGCTCCCTGCCCGGCGCCCGGCCTCGAGGCCCGCCAGGCGAGGCCGCCGGCCGCGACCAGATAGGCCGCGCCGATATCCATCACGAAATGGGGGTTGAAGGGC
>JACDGF010000013.1 GCA_013815405.1 Caulobacteraceae bacterium
AGGCGCGCGACAGGGGCGCCACATGGCGGGCGACGGCCGCGCGCACCCGGGGCGCGTCGAAACGCCCGCCGCCCGAAATCGCGAAGGGGCCCAGCGGCAGGCTGACCGCGGCCGCCGGACCCTCGCCGCCCAGCCGCGTGAGTTCCAGGCTCGCTCCCCCCAGGTCGCCGACTAGGCCTCTGGACGCCGGCGCCCCGGCGAGCACGCCCAGAGCCCCGTAGCGGGCCTCCTCCTCGCCGGTCAGGATCCGCAACGCCAAGCCGGATTGCGCTTCGACCCGGCGACAGAAGGCCCGCCCGTCGTCGGCCTCGCGCACGGCGGCGGTCGCCGCCGCGAACACCCTTCGCGGCCCGCCGGCGTCGATCAGGGCGCGGAATCGAGTGAGGGCCACGAGGGCGCTGGCGATCCCGTCCGGCGAGAGCCGCCCGGTGGTCGCCAGATCCCGGCCCAGGCCCGCCAGGACCTTCTCGTTGAACACCGTCCAGATCGCCCGGCCTTCCAGCCGGTACATGACCAGCCGCACCGAGTTGGAGCCGACGTCGATGACGGCGGCCTCCCCCAGTTCGGACTTACCGCCGAAGGCCGACATGCTCGAACGCGCGCGGCAAGTCCTTCACCTTATGGCCCCGGCCCGACAGCGACGGGTTGGTCATGAAATAGTCGTGGGCCGAGAACGCCCCCTTGCGGTTCCACCCCGGGCCGCGGCGATAGGCGCCCGCCGAATCGAGAAGCCAGCTTTGCGCCTCGTCGTTGAGGTTGGCGACCATGATCTGCTGCAGCACCTGCAGGTGCACCGTGGGGTTTTCCACCGGAACCATGACCTCCACCCGCCGGTCGAGGTTGCGCGGCATCCAGTCGGCCGAGGTGATGAACACCCGCGCCTCGGTGGACGGCATCGGCTTGCCGTTGGCGAAGGCGACGATACGCGCATGCTCCAGGAAGCGGCCGATGATGCTCTTGACGCGGATATTGTCCGACAGGCCGGCGATCCCCGGCCGAAGGCAGCACACGCCCCGCACGACCAGGTCGATGGCGACGCCGGCGCAGCTGGCGGCATAGAGGCTGTCGATGATCTGCGGATCGACCAGGGCGTTCATCTTGGCCCAGATCGCGGCCGGGCGGCCCTCCCGCGCGTTGGCCGCCTCGGCCTCGATGAGATCCACCAAATCGCTTTTCATGGTGATCGGGGAATAGGAGAGCTTCTCGAGGCGCTCGGGGCGGGCGTAGCCGGTGATGTAGTTGAACAGGCGCCCCGAATCCCGACCCAGCGCCGGATCGGTGGTGAACAGCGACAGGTCCGTGTAGATCTTCGCCGTCACCGTGTGGTAGTTGCCGGTGCCATAGTGGCAATAGGCCCGCAAGGCCTCGCCCTCGCGCCGGATCACCAGCGAAAGCTTGGCGTGGGTTTTGTATTCCACGAAGCCGAACACCACATGGACTCCGGCGCGCTCCAGGTCCCGCGCCCATTTTAGGTTCGCCTCCTCGTCGAAACGGGCCTTGATCTCGACCAGGGCGACGACGTTCTTGCCGTTTTCGGCCGCCTCGATCAGGGCCGCGACGATCGGGCTGTCCTTGGACGTGCGGTAGAGCGTCTGCTTGATCGCCAGCACATTGGGATCGCGCGCCGCCTGGAGGAGGAACTGCACCACGACGTCGAAGCTCTCGAAGGGGTGGTGGACCAGGATGTCCTTCTCGCGGATGGCCGCGAAGCAGTCGCCGCCGTGGTCGCGGATGCGTTCGGGAAAACGGGCCGTGAAGGCGGGGAATTTCAGTTCCGGGCGATCGGCGGGGATCAGCTGGGCAAGCTGGGCCAGGCCCAGCTTGCCGTCGACCCGCACGACGTCGTTCGCCTCGGCGCGCAGGCCCTCCAGGATGAATTCCCGCAGGTCGTCGGGCATGGAGGCGTGGATCTTGACGCGAACCACCGACCCCAGCCGCCGGCGTTTGAGGCGCGCCTCGAATTCACGGACCAGATCCTCGGCCTCCTCCTCGATTTCGATGTCCGAATCGCGGATCAGGCGGAACAGCCCGCGGCCCTCGACGGTGCAGCCGGGAAACAGCTTGTCGAGGAAGAGGATGAGGAAGCTCTCGAGCGCCACGAAGCGCCGCTGGCCCTTGCGCCGCCCGGTGCGCGCCACGGGCAGCTCCCAGAACCGCGCCACCTGGTTGGGCACGGGGACAAGAGCGTAAAGCTCCTTGTTGTCCGACAGCCGGCGCAGCTTCAGCCCCAGGGAAAATCCCAGATTGGGGATGAACGGGAAGGGATGGGCCGGGTCGATCGCCAGCGGCGTCAGGACCGGGAAGATATTGCTCGAGAAGATCGCTTCGGCGGCCGGGCGGTCGGCCGCGGAGATGTCCTTGGCGTCCAGGAGGCGCAGGCCCGCGCGGGCCAGTTCGCCGCGCAGGCTTCGCCACACGCGCTGCTGGTCCGTCATCAGCCGGTTGGCGTCGGCGTCTATCCGACGCAGCTGCTCGGCGGGCGTGAGCCCGTCCTGGCTGATCACCCGCACCCCCTCGCGCACCTGGCCCTTCAGGCCGGCGACCCGGACCATGTAGAATTCGTCGAGATTGTTGGCGGAGATCGACAGGAAACGCAGGCGCTCCAGCAAGGGATGGCGCGGATTGCCGGCCTCCTCGAGGACCAGGCGGTTGAACGCCAGCCAGGAGAGTTCGCGGTTGAAGAACCGTTCGGGCGAGCCGGCGATCGCGGCGCCCGGCTCGTCGAGGACCGCCGGCGTCGAGACGGCGGGAAGGGGGGCGAGCTGATTCATGCCTTGCTTGGGGTGTGCCCGCGTTCACTCGAAGAGGTCAAGGTTCCGGTCTTCGTGTTCGAGAATCCGCCGCGCCAGGGCGCGGGTGATATTCCGCCCCTCGGCGTCGGCGAAGTCGTCTATCCGCGATACTACATCCTTGGCGGCCGGAATCGACCGTTCGATGCGATGGATCAGATAGGCGAAGACGTCGTCCGCCGGTTTTATATTCCGTTCACGGAACAACTTCCGCAACACCCCCTCCAGGACGAAATCGTCCGGCGGCTCGATATGCGCCGTCGACAGGGCGTTCAATCGCGATCGCAGATCCGGCAGGTCGGTCCGCCACGCCCTGGGCGTCGTGCGGGCGGTGAGCAGAAGGCTGGCCCCGGCGTCGGCCCTGTTGATCAGATGGAAAAGGGCCTCGTCCATCGCGCGCCGATCCGCGTCCTCGATGAGGACGGCGCGCCCGCGCAGGGCGAAAAGATCGACCTCGCCGGGCGCGGGGATCGCCGCGCCGACCCGCGCGGCCCAGGCCCGGGCCAGATGGCTCTTTCCCGAGCCTTCCGGCCCCACGAGCGCCAGGCAGCCCCCCGGCCAGGTGGGCCAAGCGTCCACGGCGCCGATCGCCGGGGCGTTGCTCGCCGAGGCGATGAAGTCTTCGCGCGCGTGGGACGGCGCCCGTTCGAGGGGCAGGCGCATCTGCCTGGCGCGGGTCATGGTCGAGAAGGCGGCATCCACCGCGAACAGTCTAGCAAGCGCCGCCGACCGGGTCGATTCACCCGCCCCCCGCGGGCGCCGGGATCGCCATCGCGTCGACCGCGGCGGCGCCCGTCTTGGCCCGTCCATGCAGCCCCGTCACCGGCCCGGCGAGCCCGTCGAGCGCCCGCAGCGCGGCCCGGCGGCACTCGCCGACGGCCGGTTCGTAGGCCTTCCAGTCGCGGATCTCGATCTGGTCGACCATGGGCAGGATGAGGACGTCGGTGACCTCCCGCGCGGCGGCCAGATCGCGATCGCTGGGCAGGGTCGCCGCGCGCATCAACAGGGAGACGATGGGCGGGCCCCTGCGCCAGGCGCCGGAAAGCAGCCAACGCCAGACCGTGAGGGGGTTCATCAGGTCATCGGCGTCGACACTGCGGCCGCGGCTGACATCGACCCCGACGATGGGGCCCGGCTGGATGGAGCGCATGATGTCGGCGGGAAAGTTGTTCAGCACGGCGCCGTCCACCAGCACCTCGCCGCCCTGGACCACCGGCGGCAGGACGCCCGGCAGGGACAGCGAGGCCCGCACCGAAGTCCCGGACCAGGCCTTGGCGATGAAGCTGGCGCGTCCCGTTGGTGAGATTGGTCGAGACGCAGAAGAAACGGCAGCCACAGGTCGCAGATCTGCCGGTCGCCGAAATGCTCGGTCAGGCGGGCCCGCACCTTGCGCCCGTGACTCATGGCGACCAGCGGGAAGGCGATATCGTCCACCGGACTGGATTCGACGAAGGCCTTGCGGATCCGGCGATCGAGTTCGGCCTGGGTCCACCCCATGCCCACGCCCGCGGCGACGACGGCGCCCATCGACACTCCCGCGAGGAAGTCGATCGGAACCCCGCGTTCACGGAGAACCTCGAGGGCCCCGATGTGGGAATAGGCCCGCGCCGAACCCCCCGAGAGCACCAGGCCGACCGCCCGGCCGGTGATCACCCGCGCCATCCGCTCGATGTCGGGGCGGTGCGAATCCCGAACCAGAAACAGCCTGGCGGGGACCAGTGCGCCGGCCCAGGCCGCTGAGCCGTTGGGGGCCTCGCAATCGGCCGCCTGGATCAGGAGCAGGTCCACCAGTTGCCGTGCCTCCAAAGGTTCGCAGCCGTCCGATTCGACGCCTCCCGCCGGCGGCGGATCCCGGCCATGGGCGACCCGGACGAGGCGGTCCACCTGCCGCGCCGCGAGCGCCTTCCAGCCCGTCTCGTCGGCCTCGGCGGCGTAGAAGACGAAATCATGGCCATGTTCGAGGTTCGAAAACCATTCCATCGAAGCGCTCCGAGCTTCGACGCCCGCCACGGTCACGCCATATCCCAGGCGGCGGACCGCCGCGCCGATCTGGTCGACCAGGGACCGCACGTTCAGCGCCGGGGCCACGCCGACGAAGCCGACCACGGAGGGCTCGCCCAGGGGGACCGTGTTCGCCCACTGGCTCGCCCGCGGAATCATCAGCCGGGCGAGTTCCATCATCAACCCCGGGTCGGCTTCGACGGCCCGGAAGAAGGCTCCCTTCGGAAGCGCGAGGATCTCGCAGTCCCGAAGGGCGATCAGATCGGCCGAATGCGGCGCCTGCGTGATCAGCGACATTTCGCCGGCCGGCTCGCCCGGACGGATCAGGCCGAAGATCTCGGGCGCCTGCCCCTCGGCCCGGCGAATGGCCGCCAGCCGGCCGGTGCGCAGGAGGAAGAGCTGATCCGCCGGCTCGCCGGTCATATACAGCGCCGCGCCCGCGGGCAGGCAGAAGGCCGCCGCGTCGCCGGCGCGGACCGCGGCCTCGAACAGTCGCGCGAGAGCCGTGTCCGGCCCGTTGTCGCTCGGCGTCGTCACGGCCGGGGAGACTAATCGCCCCGAGCGCCCATGGCGATTCTTCCCTCGCGGCGCGGGAGCGGTTTACGGCTTGCTCATTCCCCAGCCCCGCCAACGCCGTCGATTCGAGGGCCGAAGCCGCAAAATCAAACGACCCGGCCAACATGACATGGGCCTGCAAACGCATTACGCTGACCTCGTGGGAGGAAAAGGATTGTCATGGCCGCCAATGCCTTGATCCAGACCCGCGTCGACCCCGCCGTGAAGGCCCGCGCCACCGAGGTGCTCGGGATGATGGGCCTTACCGTCTCGGACGCGGTCCGCATCCTGCTCACGCGCACCGCCCATGAAGGGGCTCTGCCTTTCGAATTGACGGTGAGCGGTGGGGACTATGAGGCATGGTTCCGGGCGAGGGTTCGCGAGGCGCTGGAGGACCCCAATCCCGACATTCCCCAAGCGGATGTCGATGTGGAATTCGCCGCGCGTCGGAGGGCGACTCTGCGCAAGCTCGGTGGGGCGTGAAACTCGTCTGGTCGGCGCGCGCACTGGCCGACCGGCGCGCCATCTATACTTACATCGAGGCCGACGATCTCCGGGCCGCGATCACGGTCGATGAGCGCATCGAGGTCGCGGCACGGCGCTTGGCCGATTTCCCGGACAGCGGCCGCCATGGCCGGATAGAGGACACGCGCGAACTGGTCATAGCGCGTACGCCCTATATCGCCCCGTACCGGGTCACGGGCGACATCGTACGCATCCTGCGGGTAATCCATGGCGCGCGCATCTGGCCCGACGCGCTGCTCGATCGGGATTAAAGGCGCGAACCGACGCAACGGCTGTTGGCTGTGCCCGCGGCGATGGCGTGGACCACGGTCGCGCCATGGCGATTCTTCCTCGCCGTCCTCGCGCGGTGTATGGCTCGGCCATGCCCAAGCTCGCCAGCGCCGTCGATCCGGGGACCGAGGCGTTCCGGCGCAACGAAGCGGTCAACCGGGATTTGGCCGAAGCCCTGCGGGCCCACGTCGCGCGCGCGGCCCTGGGCGGGCCGGAGTCTGCGCGCTCCCGCCACGCGGGCCGGGGCAAACTCTTGCCCAGGGAGCGCGTCGAGCGCCTGCTCGACATCGGCTCGCCGTTCCTCGAGATCGGCCAGCTCGCCGCCTTCGACCTCTACGACGGCGAGGCGCCGGGGGCCGGCCTGATCACCGGCGTCGGCCGCGTCTCGGGCCGCGAGGTGATGATCGTGGCCAACGACGCCACGGTGAAGGGCGGGGCCTATTTTCCGATGACCGTCAAAAAGCACCTGCGCGCGCAGGAGATCGCCCTGCAGAACCGCCTGGCGTGCGTCTATCTGGTCGACAGCGGCGGGGCCAATCTGCCGTTCCAGGCGGAGGTGTTTCCCGACCGCGACCACTTCGGCCGCATCTTCTTCAATCAGGCCCGGATGAGCGCCGAGGGGATTTCCCAGATCGCCTGCGTCATGGGCTCCTGCACCGCCGGCGGGGCCTATGTGCCAGCGATGAGCGACGAGACGGTCATCGTGCGGGGGCAGGGGACCATCTTCCTGGGCGGCCCGCCCCTGGTGAAGGCCGCGACCGGCGAGGTGATCAGCGCCGAGGAACTGGGCGGCGCCGACACCCATGGCCGCCGCTCGGGCGTGGTGGATCACGTCGCCGCCGACGACGGGCATGCCCTGGAGATCATTCGCGGGATCGTCGCCAACCTCAACACCGTCAAGCGTGTCGACCTCGACCTCCGGCCGCCCGAGCCTCCCGCCCACGATCCGGCGGAACTCTACGGCGTCATTCCGACCGACGTGCGCGCGCCCTATGATGTGCGGGAAATCATCGCCCGGATCGTCGACGGCTCGCGCTTCGACGAGTTCAAATCCCTGTACGGCGCGACCCTGGTCACCGGCTTCGCGCGCATCTGGGGCTATCCGGTGGCGATCCTGGCCAACAACGGCGTCTTGTTTTCCGAGAGCGCGCTGAAAGGCGCCCACTTCATCGAGCTGGCTTGCCAGAGAGGCGTGCCGCTCATTTTCCTGCAGAACATCTCCGGCTTCATGGTCGGGGGGAAGTACGAGGCCGGCGGCATCGCCAAGGACGGGGCCAAGCTGGTCACGGCCGTCGCCTCGGCCGAAGTCCCCAAGTTCACCGTGCTGATCGGCGGATCCTTCGGCGCGGGGAACTACGGCATGTGCGGCCGGGCGTTCAGCCCACGCTTCCTGTTCACCTGGCCCAACAGCCGGATCAGCGTCATGGGCGGCGAGCAGGCGGCCAGCGTCCTGGCCACCATCCGCCGGGACGGCTTGGAGTCGCGCGGCGAGGACTGGTCCAGCGAGGACGAGGACGCCTTCAAGGCGCCCATCCGCCAGCGCTATGAGACAGAGGGCGACCCTTACCACGCCACGGCCCGGCTGTGGGACGACGGCGTCATCGACCCGGCCCAGACCCGCGACGTCCTGGGCCTCGCCATCGGCGCCGCGCTGAACGCGCCGATCCCAAGGACGCGGTTCGGCGTCTTTAGGATGTAGCCTCATTTTAGGAGAACGCCGCCGTGCCCAATCCCATCGCCGATCCCCTGGTCGAGGTCGCCGACACCGACACCCAGTCCGACCTGGTGCTGATCGAGGCTACCCCCGCGGGCGTCGCGACCGTGACGATCAATCGCGCGGCCCGGAAGAACGCCTTCAACGCCGAGGTCATCGTGGCGCTGCGCGAAGCCTTCGAGACCCTGGCCGGCGCCGACGGAGTGCGGGTGGTGTTCATCACCGGCGCGGGCGCGACGTTCTGCGCCGGCGCGGATCTCCAGTGGATGGCCGACGCCGCCGACTACAGCGAATCGGACAATCGCGACGACGCCATGGCCATGGCGGTGATGCTCAAGCATCTCCACGATCTGCCCGCCCTGACCGTCGCCCTGGTGCGGGGCGAGGCGTTCGGCGGCGGGGCGGGCCTCGCCGCGGCCTGCGATATTGCGATCGCCACGAAGGACGCGCGCTTCTCGTTCTCCGAGGTGAAGCTGGGCCTGCTCCCGGCCACCATCAGCCCCTATGTCGTCGCCGCCATCGGCCCCCGACGCGCGCGGGGATTGTTCGCGACCGGCCGCGCCTTCGACGCCGCCTTCGCCAGGGAGATTGGCCTGGTGGACGAGGTCGTTGCCGACTCCGAGGCTCTCGCCGCCGCCCGCGAGCGGATCGCCGCCGAGATCATGGCCTGCGCCCCCGGCGCGGTCGACAAGGCCAAGCGCCTGGTCGACGAGGTCGCGGGCCGACCGATCGATCACGGCCTGATGGAGGACACCGCCCGGCGCATTGCCCACGCCCGGATGAGCGACGAAGGGCGGGAGGGCGTGCGGGCGTTCCTGGAGCGCCGGCCGGCCGGCTGGGCCGGCTAAGGCGGACCCCAGGGGCGTGGACCGGAACCTGGAGATCGCCACCGCCGCCTCGCTCGGCGGCCTGGCAAGCCGCCGGGTCGGGCGCCCGGCGGAGGCGGGCGAGCCGTGCGCCAACTGCGGCACGCCGCTGGCCGGCGCCTATTGCCATGCCTGCGGCCAGCTGGCCGAGGATTTCGAGCGCTCGATCGGCGCCTTGCTGGCCGAGGCGTTCGAGAACCTGTTCCACGCCGACGGGCGGCTCTTCCGCACCCTGCCCAGGCTGGTCCTCGACCCCGCCGGCCTGACCCGCGACTATCTCGCCGGCCATCGCGCCTCGCAGATGCCGCCGCTGCGGCTGTTCCTGGTCGTCGTGCTGCTCTTCTTCCTGGCCGGCAATATCCGCGATCTCGCCGAACCCTCCCCGACGGCGATCCGCACGGTCGTCCTGCCGATGCCCCCGCTCTCCGCCCAGATCGATCGGCGGGCCCGGACCATCGCCGCATGGTTCCGCCCCCGGCTGCAATACGCCTCGACGCATCAGCGCGAGATCGGCATGGCGATGGACAGTTGGCTGCATCGCATCGCCATCGTCCTGCTGCCCCTCTCGACCGCGTTCTTGTCACTGCTGTTCGTCTTCCGGCGACGGGTCTTCGTCTATGACCACGCCATCTTCGCCATGCATTCCCTGGCCTTCATGGGCCTGCTGTTCACGCTCATCGCCCTGTTGGGGCTCGCGCCGCCCTTGCGCGGACCAGTTGCCTGGCTGGCCCTGGCCGTTCCGATTCATCTCTTCGTCCAAATGCGCGGAGTCTATCGGACCGGCGTGATCGGGACCCTGCTGCGCATGGCTCTGCTGTTCGGCCTTTCGGTGATCGCGCTGATCGCGCTCCTGACCGCCGTCGTCGCCTTCGAACTCAACGGCATGGGGACCGCGCCATGATCGACTCCCTGCTGATCGCCAATCGCGGCGAGATCGCGCGCCGGATCATCCGCACCGCGCGGCGCCTGGGCGTGCGGACGGTCTCGGTCTATTCCGAGGCCGACGCCGCCGCGCCCCACGTCCGGGAGGCCGACGAAGCGGTCCCGGTCGGCCCCGCCCCGGCGCGGGAGAGCTATCTCGTCGCCGACACGATCCTGGCCGCCGCGGCGAAGACCGGCGCGCGGGCGATCCATCCGGGCTATGGTTTCCTCTCGGAAAACGCCGAGTTCGCCGAGGCCGTGGTCGCCGCCGCGCTGGTCTGGGTCGGGCCGCCCGCCTCGGCCATCCGCGCCATGGGCCGCAAGGACGCCGCCAAGCGGCTGATGGCCGCCGCCGGCGTGCCGGTGACGCCGGGCTACCTCGGCGACGACCAGAGCCCCGAACGCCTCGCCGCCGAAGCCGCGGCGATCGGCTGGCCGGTGTTGATCAAGGCCGTGGCCGGGGGCGGCGGAAAGGGCATGCGCCGGGTCGACCGCGCCGAGGACTTCCACGCCGCCCTGGCCGGCGCCAGGCGCGAGGCGGCCTCCGCGTTTGGCGACGATCGCGTCCTTCTGGAGACATTCGCCGCTCGTCCGCGTCATATCGAGGTGCAAATCTTCTCCGACGCGCTCGGAAATGTCGTTCACCTCTTCGAGCGTGACTGTTCGCTCCAGCGCCGCCACCAGAAGGTGATCGAAGAGGCGCCCGCGCCCGGCATGGACGACGCGACCCGCGAAACCCTCTGCGACGCCGCCGTCCGCGCGGCCAAGGCGGTGGGCTACCAGGGCGCGGGAACGGTGGAATTCATCGCCGACGCATCCCAGGGCCTGCGCGCCGACCGCATCTGGTTCATGGAGATGAACACCCGCCTGCAGGTCGAACACCCGGTCACCGAGGCGATCACCGGCCTCGATCTGGTGGAGTGGCAATTGCGCGTCGCCTCCGGCGAGGCCCTGCCCCTGACGCAGGATGGGATCACGATGAGAGGCCACGCGATCGAGGCGCGGCTCTATGCGGAGGATCCGGCGAACGGGTTCTTGCCCTCGACCGGGCCGTTGACCCACTTCCGGCTGCCCGCGACGGTGCGCGTCGATTCCGGCGTCGAGGAAGGCGGCCAAATCACGCCCTTCTATGATCCCATGATCGCCAAGCTGATCGCCCACGCCGACACGCGGGAAGGGGCGGCAGCGCTCCTGGCCGACGCCTGCCGCTCGGTCGAGGTGTGGCCGGTCAAAACCAACGCCGCCTTCCTCGCTCGCTGCGCCGGCCATCCCGATTTCGCGGCGGCGAGGCTGGACACCAGCTTCATCGCCGATCGCCTGGAAGAACTGACGGCGCGCGCGGCGCCCATGCCACTTCCGACCGCCGTGGCCGCTCTGGGAAGCCCCGGGTCCGCGGGTGAGGTTCCGTCGCCCTGGACTCCGGGCGCCGGCGCGCTCGGTTTTCGCCTGAACGCGGCGGCGGCGAGCCGGCGCCGGGTCTTCGTCGATGACCAGCCTGTCGATGCGACCTTCGATTTCACGCCGGCCGAACCGCCCCTCGTCGGTTCGAATGGGGAGGTGGTCATCTTCACCGATGGTGACGCCTTCGCCCTCACCCTGCGGCCCAGGGCCGGACCCGCCGGAGCCGGCGCCGAAGGTGACGGGGGTGTTCGCGCGCCCATGCCCGGACGGATAGTCTCGGTCACCGTGGCTACGGGCGAGGCGGTCGCCGCTGGCCAAACCCTGGCCGTCCTCGAAGCCATGAAAATGGAGCACGCCCTGACCGCGCCGTTCGCAGGGGTCGTCGCCGAAATCACGGTCGCCGAGGGCGATCAGGTCTCGGAAGGCGCCCTGGTGGCGAGGCTGCAAGTCGGAGATTGAACACCGCCGCATGACCTTGAACCTGATCAAGCTCTGCGTCGGCTGCGATACGGTGGAAGAGCTGCTGATTTGGTGGCGCGCCTCGCACGACGAAGGCCAGCCATGGGTCATGCGCACCCGCCAGACCCCCCGGCGCGCCGCCGAACTGATCGACGGCGGCTCGCTTTACCGCGTCTACAAGGGCTTCATCCTCTCGCGCCAAAGGATCCTGGCGGTCGACACCGTAGGGGTGGGTCCCGCGGCCCGCTGCGCAGTCACCCTTGATCAGGCCGTGATGCTCACTTTGCCGACGCCCCGCCGGGCGTTCCAAGGCTGGCGCTACCTGGACCCTAAGGACGCGCCGGCGGACGTATATGCGGCGGACGCCGGCGAGAGCGTGCCTATGGAACTCGCGAGACGGTTGCGGGAGATCGGGGCGTGGTAGGGGGGCGGCGGCTGATGTCTACCCCACTTCGCCCATCTTTCATCAACTCACCATTAAACCGCTTGGTTGTCGATAAGCCGGGTCGTGCCCAGCCTGGCGGCCGCTAGAGTTCGGGCTAGAGAATCGATAGCGCCGGACTCGAAGCGACGTAGGTCGTCCGCCCGGCGCACCTCAAAATAATCGATCTCGTCGAAGCCGGCCCCCGTTAGCGCCGTGCGGCCCGCCGTTTCGGCCCGCGCGATATCGCCGCCACTTCCCACCCTCTTCGCCGCCTCGACCAGCGCGGCGTGCAGCGCCGGGGCGACTTGGCGCTGAGCGGGCGTGAGAAAGGCGTTGCGCGATGATAGGGCGAGGCCGTCGGGACCGCGGACGATCGGCGCACCCACGATTTCCACCGGCAGGTCGAGGTCCCGTGCCAGGCGGCGGATCACCAGGAGCTGCTGGTAGTCCTTCTCGCCGAACACCGCGACGTCGGGCGCGGCCTGGATGAGCAGCTTGGCGACGACGGTGGCGACGCCGGCGAAATGATGGGGCCGGGCTATCCCTTCCATGGGAGCGGAGAGGTGGGCAACACTGACGGTGGTGGAAAAACCGGCCGGATAGATCTCTTCGAGTCCGGGGCCATAGAGAAGGTCGCAGCCCCCCTCTCCCAGCAGCGCCGCGTCGCGCGCTTCGTCGCGGGGATAGGCGTCGAAATCCTCGCCGGGCGCGAACTGGGCCGGATTGACGAACAGGCTGACCACCACGCGGCGGGTTCGCGAGCGGGCCAGGCGGACCAGGCTCAGATGACCCTCGTGAAGGGCGCCCATGGTCGGGACCAGAGAGATGCTTTGGCCCGCCGCGCGCCACGCCGCGATGCGCGCGCGAAGCTCGGTCTTGGTGCGAACCGTGGACAGGGGGGTCATGGCGGCGCCTTCGTTCGGCCGGGCTTATCGCCGACCGGGCGTGGCCGGTCCAGGCGCCCTTGCGCCGGGCTCGGCGTTGACGCAATCACGGGATTCGCCGGCGCCGCCCCCATGGGCGGGCGAGTCGGGTGCGGGAGGTTCGGTGCCTGGGGCGCGTATCGTCGTGATCGGCAACGAGAAGGGCGGGGCGGGCAAGAGCACGGTCGCCGTCCACCTCGTCGCGGCCCTGTTGCACGAGGGTGCGCGGGTCGGCGTCGTCGACCTCGATCTTCGTCAGCAGTCCATGGGCCATTTCTTCGCCAACCGCGCCGCATGGGCGCGGGCGCAAGGCGTGAGCCTGCCCGAGCCTTCGCGGGCCGCTCCCGTCTACGATCTCGAAGGGCTGGCCGCTGCGCTTGCCGCGCCGGCCGACTTCATTGTCATCGACACCCCTGGCGCCGACACGGAGCTTTCCCGCGCCGCGCATGGGCGGGCGGATCTGATCGTCACTCCGATGAACGACAGCTTCGTCGACTTCGACATGCTGGGGGTGGTTGATCCGGTCACCCTGGAGGTGATTCGCCCCAGCCTCTACGCCGAAACGGTGTGGGAAGCGCGCAAGGCCCGGGCGGCGCGCCGGGAGGGGTCCATAGACTGGGTCGTGCTGCGCAATCGCCTGGCTTCGGCGGAGGCGCGCAACCGGCGCCGGGTCGACGAGCGCTTGGCGACCCTCTCGCGGCGCGCGGGGTTTCGGCCCATCGCCGGCCTGCGAGACCGGGTGATCTATCGAGAACTTTTTCCCTTCGGCCTGACGGTGATGGATCTGTCGCGCGCGGTGCGGCCGGTGCAGGTGTCTCTGGCCCACGTCTCCGCCCGCCAGGAATTGCGCCTGCTGATGCGCGACCTGGGCCTCGTCGACGCCGAGGCCCCGACGGTGGCGGCCGAATAGGCGGCAAGCCCTTATGATCTATCTCGCCTTGGGCGCGGCCATCCTCGCCCTTTTGGTCTGGAGCGGCCGTCGCTCGCGACGCTTCGGCCAGGAACTGCGAATCGCCAAGGCTCTGTTGGCGGCCCTCGCGGCTGCGGCGGCCGTCGCGCTGGGCCTGCGGGGAGGATGGATGGCGAGTATCGGCCTCGTCGCCCTGTCGGCCTATCTGGCCCGGTCGGCGGTGCCGCGAGGCGATCCGGGCGCGTCGGGGAACCTGTCGGACGGGTCGACGAGCCTTGATGAGGCGAGGTCGATTTTGGGGGTGGGGCTCGACGCGAGCCGAGCCGATATCGACGCCGCCTATCGGCGGCTGATGGTGCGCGCGCACCCGGACCA
>JACDGF010000394.1 GCA_013815405.1 Caulobacteraceae bacterium
GGCCCATCGTCCTGATGGGCGGGGGCACGACCCGGGTCGGCGATCCTTCCGACAAGACATCGCAACGCCCCCTGCTCACCGACGCGGTGATCGGCGCCAACCTGGCCGGCATCCGCCGGGCCTTCGCGCCCTTCCTCGCCTTCGGCGAGGGGCCGACCGATGCGGTGATGGTCAACAACGCCGACTGGCTGGACAGGCTCGGCTACATCGAGTTCCTGCGCGACTACGGCGTGCATTTCACCATCAACCGCATGCTCGCCCTGGAGTTCGTCAAGACCCGGATCGAGGCCCAGCAGCCACTGACCTTCCTGGAATTCAACTACCTGCTGATGCAGGCGGCGGACTTCCTGGAGCTGAACCGCCGCTTCGGCTGCACCCTGCAGTTCGGCGGCTCCGAGCAGTGGGGCAATATCGTGAGCGGCATCGACCTGATCCGCCGGGTGGAGGGCCGCGAGGTCTTCGGCGTCACCGCCCCGCTGGTGACCACCGCTTCGGGGGTCAAGATGGGCAAGACCGTGGCCGGCGCCGTCTGGCTCGACGGCGCCATGCTCGCCCCCTACGACTACTGGCAGTTCTGGCGCAACACCGAGGACGCCGACGTCGGCCGGTTCCTGCGGCTGTTCACCGACCTGCCCCTGGCCGAGATCGCCCGCCTGGAGGCCTTGGGCGGCGCGGAGATCAACGAGGCCAAGACGGTGCTGGCGAACGAGGCCACCACGCTCCTGCACGGCGCCGAGGCGGCGGGCGCGGCGGCGGGCGCGGCGCGGGATGTGTTCGGGAGCGGAGGCATTACCAAGGATCTGCCGACGCGCCCGCTGAAGCGAGGCGGGTGGCCGCAAGGTCGCTCAAGCACCGAAGTCGTGTTTGCGTCGGGCCTGGTTTCGTCAAAGGCGGAAGCCCGTCGGAAACTTTCGGCCGGGGAGGTCCGCATCAACGACGAACTCATGACCGACCCGACGAAAACGATTTATTGGAGTGATGTCGAACAACCGCTGGGGGTCTTCAAGGTTCAACTTGGAAAACGCGGCAGGATCGTCCTGGTCCAGCCCGTGGATTGATCCTTAGCTTCCCCCCAAGACCGTCATGGCCGGGCGTTCGTCCCGGCCATCCATGACCCGGCTGCCCGCCATGGCCGCGCCGAGCGCGGCCACCCCACGGAAAGCGATCATGGGCCCCCGGGACTTACGCCCGGGGGTGTCGTAGAGAGTAGAGGGTGGGAATGGCGCCTTCGCGTTTTGGAGATAGGACAATGACCGTCACCGTCGGCGATCCCGCCCCCGATTTCGACCTTCCCGGCGACGCGGGCCAGATCTCTCTCGCGGCCCTGAAGGGGCGCAAGGTGGTGCTCTATTTCTATCCCAAGGACGACACCAGCGGCTGCGCCGCCCAGGCCCAGGGCTTCACCGCCGAGGCCGCCGACTTCGCGGCCGCGGGCGCGGTGATCGTGGGCGTATCGAAGGACACGCCGGCAAGCCATGGGAAATTCCGCGCCAAATATGGCCTCTCGCCGCTGCTGGGCGCCGACGTGGACGGCAAGGTGGTGGAGCGCTATGGCGCCTGGGTCGAAAAAAGCATGTACGGGCGCAAATACATGGGCATCGAGCGCTCGACCGTCCTGATCGACGCCGCCGGCATTGTTCGTCGCGTCTGGCGCAAGGTCAAAGTGCCCGGACACGTGGCGGAGGTTCTTCAGGCCGTCAGGGCTTTGAGTTTAAGCCAAACAACCTGAAGTCATTATCCGGTGGGACGCGCGTTGTTGGACGTAAGTACTTGTGGAATTCCATGCCCTTATCTCGCCTTATTTGAGCCGAGATTGTGGCGATCTCGCGGTTCGCCCCGCCGGGCCGGCGCTGACTTGCCTTTTGGGCGCCGATCAGGGCATAAGACCCCGCGATCTTCAAAAATTCACGGAATTATCGACGCAATGAACGTCGGACGCCTCGAGCGCCTCGCCCATTCGTTTCTGGACCTTTTCCCGGACCGCCAGATCTACGTCCGCTCCAGTGACAGGGTGCACGGCCTGGTCCTCACGCGCCGCCTGCAGTTGACGTTCGCCGGTGGGATCGCCGTCTGCGCCCTGTGGCTGGGCGTCTCGACCTCGGCGGTGCTCGTCGGCGCCGTCGGCCGGGCCAAGGGCGAGGCCCAGGTCGCCCAAACCCAGGCCAAGTACGAGCGGTGGATCGCCGACCGCCAGGCCCGGCTGAACAGTGCGATGGCCTTGCTGAGCGCCCCGTCCAATTCCATCGATGAATTGGCCAATACCCTGGAAAAGCGCCACGCGGCCCTGGCCATGCTCCTGACCCAGGCCCGGGGGACTCCGGGAGCCCTCCAGGCGATGGCGCCGATCCTCATCCGCCCCCTCGCCGCCCAGGGATCGCCCGCCCAACGCATCCAGGCGGTTCGCCTGGACCAGGAGCGATTGATCGAGGCGGCCGGCTCGTTCGCCAAGAGCCGCGCCGATCGCCTGCGCCTGGCCTTTCGACTCGCGGGTCTCGACCCGGGGGTCTACGCCGGCCGCGGCGACGCCGTGGGCGGGCCGCTGATCGAGGCGAAGGATCCGCGCGCCCTGGCCGCGGTCCTCGACGTGGACGAGGGCTTCGCCCGCCGCGTCCAGCGCGCCGCGGCCGATCTTTCCGACATGCGCGGCCTCGCCCTGTCGGCCCAGGCCCTGCCGCTGGCCAAGCCGACGGACGATACCGCCCAGACCAGCGGGTTCGGCGTTCGGCTCGACCCGTTCACCGGCGCCCCGGCCTTCCACTCCGGCCAGGATTTCGCCGGGGCCTTCATGACCCCCATCCACGCCACGGCCCCTGGCGTGATTTCCTTCGCGGGCGTACGCTCGGGCTATGGCAACACGGTCGAAATCGACCACGGTCGAGGATTCAAGAGCCGCTATGCCCATCTGGAGGCCATTTCGGTG
>JACDGF010000395.1 GCA_013815405.1 Caulobacteraceae bacterium
GCACAACGGCGGCGGCGGCCATATGGGCGGGGGCGGTCACTTCGGCGGCGGCAATCCGTCCAACGGCGGAGGCGGCCACTTCGGCGGCGGCGGGCCGACCAACGGCGGCGGCCACTTCACCGGCAATCCGTCCAACGGCGGCCATGGCGGCTGGCGAGGGGGCGATCACGACCGGGACGACCACCGCTTCAACGGCCGCCCGGGCTGGGGCGGCCGGGGCTGGGGCTGGAATGGCCGGGGCTGGGGCTGGGGCGCCGGCGGCGCCTTCCTGGCCGGCGCGGCGATCGGCAGCGCCTACTACGGCGGCTACTACGGCTACCCCTATGCCTACGGCTATCCCGCCTATGGCTATCCCTACGGCCGCTGCGGCTGGCGCCACCATTGGCGCAGGGCCTACCGCTGCTGGTAGACGCGAACCGCCGGCTTGGCGTAAGCGGACCCCGCGCCTTCTACGGGCGCGGGGTTTTTCGTTGCGGCGCGGGAGCGGCCGGTGGCCTATGAACTCTACTATTGGCCGGGGCTTCAGGGCCGCGGCGAATTCGTCCGCCTGGCCCTGGAGGAGGCCGGCGCCGACTACGTCGACGTCGCGCGCCTGCCCAAGAGCGAAGGCGGCGGCGTGGCCGCGCTGAGACGGGTGCTGGACAGCCCGGCCGAACCCCACCTCCCCTTCGCTCCGCCTTTTCTCAAAGACGGCGACCTGATCGTGCCGCAGGTCGCCGGCATCCTCTACTACCTGGGGCCGAGGCTCGGCCTAGCGCCCCAAGGCGAAGCCGCGCGGACCGCGGCCAACGGCCTGCAGCTGACGATCGCCGATCTGGTCGCGGAGGTCCACGACACCCATCACCCGATCGCCGCCTCGCTTGCCTACGAAGACCAGAAGGGCGCCGCCAAGCCGCGCGCCGCCGCCTTCCTCGCCGAGCGCCTGCCCAAGTTCATGGGCTATTTCGAGCGCGTGCTGACCCGCAACCCTCGGGGCGCCGCCTGGATCGTCGGGGATGGCCTGACCTACGTCGACCTGTCGCTGTTCCAGGTCGTCGAAGGCCTGCGCTACGCCTTCCCGCGCGCCATGGCGCCCTTCTCCGACCGCTGGCCGGTCCTGGCGCGACTGCACGGCGCCGTCGCCGCCCGTCCCAACATCGCCCGCTACCTGGCGTCGGACCGCCGCATCCCGTTCAACGAGACGGGCATCTTCCGCCGCTACCCTGAATTGGATGGGGACGCGCGCGCCGCCTAAGCAGGCTTGCTTGGGGACGCCAACGGGAGGGAGTGGCACGTAAATGGGGAGACATGATATATTTGGGGAATTATCCCTTTGACATAGCCGCGCTCTAGGCTATAATCCGGTCATTGGAGCAAGCCGATGACCAACCTGACCGACCCCATCTTTCACGACGAAGAAGCCGCCAGGGCGCACCTTGAAGCCATCCGCTGGCCGGATGGCCCGACGTGCCCCCATTGCGGCGCGCTGACTGAGAACATCACGCGCCTTCAAGGCAAGAGCACCCGCCCCGGTCTGTTCCAATGCAACGCTTGCCGCGAGCATTTCACCGTCCAAGTCGGATCGGTGATGGAGCGCTCGCACGTCCCGCTCGCCAAATGGGTTCTTGGCTTCCACCTTATGGCATCCAGCAAGAAGGGAATGTCAGCCCACCAACTGCATCGCATGCTCGGCGTCACCTACAAGACGGCCTGGTTCCTCGGCCACCGTATCCGCGAGGCGATGCGCCCTTTCGATGAAAGCGCCGCGCCGCTCGGCGGGGCAAACAAGGTTGTCGAGATCGATGAAGCCTACGTCGGCGGGAAGGAAAAGAACAAACACGCCCGCAAGCGCCTTCCGGGCTCGCAAGGGGGCGCGAACAAGGAAGCCGTGGTCATCCTGGTGGAACGTGACGGAAGGGTGCGCGGCCATCACGTGGCGGCCGTGAACGCCAAGACCTTGCGCCCGATCCTGACCGCTCAAATCGACGCGGCGACACACATCATGACAGACGAAGCGACGGTTTATCCCGCGATGACCGGCGGCTTCTCTGGCCATAGCACCGTCAACCACGGGATCGGCGAATATGTCCGGGGCGGCGGCTTCATCCACACCAACACCGCCGAAGGTTATTTCGCCATCCTGAAACGCGGCATTTATGGAACTTTCCACCACGTCAGCGCCACGCACTTGAAGCGCTACGTCGGCGAGTTTGATTTCCGCTACAACAACCGCGTTCAACTCGGCGTCGCCGACGCGGAGCGGGCCTCACTGGCCATCGCGGGCGCCGCTGGCAAGCGCCTGACCTATCGACAGCCTCACGGCCTCCAAGCGGCCTAAGAGGCGCTCGCGGAAGGCTTCGGCGGCCGACCCCGGCGAGACTCTTCAGGCCTTTTGGGCTTAGGCTGCGGCGGCGTGTTTAACGCTCGCCGTAGCGCTTCGTCGCGGCGGCGGGCGATCTCTTGATCGGTCAACGTCTCAGATGACGGCATCAAAAACTCCTCGCTCCAAGGCCCGCGTCGGTCTCAAAAGCCTCATGGGTCCGCGCGCCACCGCAGACCAGACCGCGGGGGAGATATTCCCGTTTGATCTCCCATCCATCGATCTGACCACGGGCCTGCCGACGGGCTCCCAATATGACGACCGAGCCATCGTCCTCATAACCGCCTCCGTAGTCGAACAGGCACTCGAAACGCTCTTGCTGGCGAAGTTCATACCGCTGTCAGATGACGATGAACGCACCCTGTTCAGTTCGGATGGCGGCGCTCTTTCCACCTTCGAGGCCAAGGTCCAACTTGGCTTCGCGCTTGGCTCCTATGGGCGGCGGGTGCGGATTCCGGGGTGATCGTGCCCGTCATTCCGATTTGATGCCTCCCACCGTTCCGAGATGATCTCGCCCACCGTTCCGATTTGATCCCGCCCAGGTGGCGGG
>JACDGF010000396.1 GCA_013815405.1 Caulobacteraceae bacterium
CCAGGACCCGCACGCCGTAGACGGCGCCTGAGGCGCCGGAGATGCCCACGACCAGCCGCGCCGGCGCGCTTTCAATCATCGCAAGAGCGCTCCATCGCCCGGCGCCGGGGGCGGCGCCAAAAGAGCGGGACGACGTGCAACCATATGTGATCTGACACGCTCGCGTCAGAGGTGTTGATTGAGGGCCGGGTCACAAAAGGAGTCTAAAGCCATGGCCATCGAAGCCCGCATCCGTGAACTTGGCGTACGTCACCAGACGCTCGAGCGCGCGATCGAGGACGAGATGAGCCGGCCGGCCGCCGACGCCACCCGCCTGACGGAATTGAAGCGGCGGAAGCTGCGCCTCAAGGAAGAGATGGAAAGCCTTAAAACCCGCGCTCACTAGGGTCGGCGAGGGTCATCTCGCCTCGGCGTCGAGGACAGCGACGGACCCATCGGCTTCTCCCGCCGGGCGCAGCGACTCGCCCTCCGGTTCGGCGGCGCGGCGTTTGGCGTCGTCCCGGGCTTTCTTCTCGGCCGCCTTTTGCACCAGGGCGTCCAGTTCAAGCTGACCGACCAGGCCCAGGGAGACGGGGTCCACCGGCTTGACGTTGGTGGCGTTCCAGTGGGTCCGATTCCTCACCTGATCGATGGTGGATTTGGTGGTGCCCAGGGTCTTGGCGATCTGGGCGTCGGTGATCTCCGGGTGGTTGCGCACGAACCAGGCGATTGCGTCGGGCCGGTCCTGACGGCGCGAGACGGGGGTGTAGCGCGGGGCCTTCTTGGCCGGCGTGAGCAGTTCGGCGTGACGGCTCTTCTGGGCCTTCATGCGGTATTTCGGGTTCGCCTGGGCCGCGTCGAGCTCCTCTCGGGTAAGCTGGCCATTGGTGATCGGGTCGGCGCCGCGGATGTCCCGCGCCACCTCGCCATCGGCGATGCCCTTCACCTCGAGGGGGTGCAGGCCGCAGAACTCCGCGATCTGCTCGAAGGTCATGGAGGAGTTGTCCACCAGCCAAACGGCGGTCGCCTTGGGCATCAGGATGTCGGTCATGGCGGTCCTACCTCAAAACAGCGGCGCCCGGCCTTGCGGCCGGGCGGGTCTTGTTTGCGCATATAAGACATTGGCGGCGCGAAGGGAACGGCCCCGATCAGGCGGCGACCGTCTAGACGCGCAACCGGCTCTCGATCACGGTCACGGCGCCGCCTCGCAGCAGGACACGGTCCCCGCGATCCTCGCAGTCCAGGTCCCCGCCGCGTCCGGGATAGGCCTGATGGAAACGCAAGGCTTGGCGGGCGAGCTTGGCCGACCACAGCGGCGAAAGGACGCAGTGAAGCGATCCGGTGGCGGGATCTTCCGGGATGCCGGCCCAGGGGGCGAAAAATCGGCTCACTACGTCGAAGGGCGACGAAGCCGCCGCCGGGGCGGTTACGGCCAGGGCGCCGCCTTCGTGGCGGGTCCCTCCCGCGAGCCGTCCGATGGCGGGAATGTCGGGCCTCAGGTCGCGGACGGCCTGCTCGCTATCCAGCACCGCCACCAGATATTGTCCCGCCCAGACCTCCAGAGGCTCGACGCCGAGAGCCTCGCCCAGGCCGGCGGGCGGCTCGATTCGGCTGGGCGGATCGGCGGGGAAGTTCATTTCATAGACCCCGCCCGCCCGCTTGACCGTCAAGGCGCCCGACCGGGTGTCGAAGGTCAGGCCCTCACCACTCACGCCCGTTTCGGTGAAGAGCACATGGCCGCAAGCCAAGGTCGCGTGACCGCAAAGGCGAACCTCGACCGCCGGGGTGAGCCAGCGCAGGCCAAAGCGGACTGGATCGTCCGTTGTCAGCAGGAAGGCCGTCTCGGCCTGGTTGTTCTCCGCCGCCAGCGACTGCATCCAGCCATCGTCCGGCCACGCCTCGAACGGCTCGACCACGCAGGCGGGGTTGCCCCGGAAGGGAGCGGCGGCGAAGGCGTCGATCGTCCACTGGCGCATTGGGTAGATCCTCAAGAGACCGGAAACCGCCGGACTAACATAGGGAGCCGCCCGTGGCCGTCCTTTCAGGAGTTCCGCATGGGCCAGCCGTGATCGAGAGGTCCGGCGCCCGCGCCAAATCCCGGCGCGCGGCGGATGGCTTCGGCGGTGTAGGCCCAGGCACGTGCGACGGCGGTCTCCAAGGCTAAGCCCTGGGCGAGGCCGGCGGCGCAGGCGGACGCCAAGGTGCAGCCGGTGCCGTGAGTGTGCGGGGTGGCCGAGCGCGGCCCCTCGAAGGTGGTCTCGCCCGCCCCGGTCATCAGGACATCGATGACCGATTTGCCGACGATATGCCCGCCCTTCATCAATACCGCGCGGGCGCCCACGGCCAGCAGCGCCTCGCCGGCGCGACGCAGGTCATCGGTGGTCTCTACGGCATGTCCGGTAAGGGCGGCGGCCTCCGGCGCGTTGGGGGTGAAGAGAGCCGCCCTGGGGACCAGCAAGGCGAGCAGGGCCGAGGCGGCGCGGCTGTTCAGCAGGGCCGTCCCGTCCTTCGCCGCCATCACCGGGTCGATCACCGCCGGAAGGCTTGGCGTGGCGTCGAGGAAGCGGGCGACGAGTTCCACGACCGGCGCCGACACCAGCATTCCGGTCTTGACCGCGTCGGCCCCGATGTCCTCCAGCACCGCCCGGATCTGGGCCTCGACGGTCCCGGTCGGGATCGGGTGCAACTGGCGGACCCCCAGGCTGTTCTGCGCGGTGACGGTCGTGATCGCACAGGCCGCGTAGCCCCCCAACGCCGTGACCGTCTTGATATCCGCCTGGATTCCCGCCCCGCCGCCCGAGTCGGAGCCGGCGACGATCAGCACCCGGCCCAGGAACTCAGCCACGGGCGGCGCCGCGGGCGATCGCGGCTTCGACGGCGAGGGCCTGGATCGTCTCGCGGACATCATGCACCCGCACCATC
>JACDGF010000397.1 GCA_013815405.1 Caulobacteraceae bacterium
CATATGCACTCTCCTCCCCCTGGCGGCTAGAGAATGCACACAACTTCATTCAGGCTCGCCTCTTCAACACCTCTCCCGTAGGGAGAGGTGTTCCGTGGCCGATCTTCCAAGGCGCACGACACCGGACGAGAGATGTGGGCATGCCGTAGCCCTGGGAGGGGACCGCGAAGCGGTGGAGGGGGCCGCGGCCGCGCACGAGCCCGCGCGGCGGGAGCCATTTAGGGGAGCGACATGCCGACATTGGTCCGGGGTCCGACGCGGGAGATGGTGTCGCCGGTGCTGGACAGCCGGCGGTGGGCCAGGTTCGAGCCGCGGGACGGCGACATCGTCATCGCCACGTTCGCGAAGTGCGGGACGACCTGGATGCAGCGGATCGTCGATCTTCTGGTGCACGGCTCGCCGGGCATCCGGCCGGTGAGCGAGATTTCGCCGTGGCTGGACTCGACGATCTTCAATCCGATCGAGGCGGACCTGGCCCTCCTGGCGGCGCAGACTCATCGGCGGTACGTCAAGTCGCACGCGCCCTTCGACGCCCTGCCGGTCTGGGACAGCGTCAAATATATCCATGTCGGCCGGGACGGGCGGGACGCCCGGCTGTCGTGGCAGAACCACCTGGCCGGCTTCCGCCCGGAGTTCATGCAAAGGATCATCGCCAATGCGATCGAGATGGCGCGGGCGGCCGGGCGGCCGGCGCCCCCGCCGGCGCCGAGCGACCCACGCGATTTCCTGCTGCAATGGATGGAGGCGATGGAGGCGGCGGCGCCGGACGGGCCGGGGGCCGATCCGCACTATTTCGACTTCGAGGCGACCTGGTGGCGGGAACGGGCGCGGGAGAATTTGCTGTTCGTGCACTATGACGACATGATCGCCGATCTGGCCGGGGAGATGCGGCGGATCTCCGATTTTCTCGAGATCGACACCCCGCAGAGCCTGATGCCGGCGCTGGTCGAGGCGGCGCGATTTACGACCATGAAGGCGCAGGGCGATGAACTGGGTCCGACCCTGAAGCTGGCGTTCGACCGGGGCGCGGACCGATTCATCAATCAGGGGCGCGGCGGGCGCTGGCGCGAGGTGCTCCGGCCGGATGACGTTGCCCGCTACGAAGCGCTCGCCGCGCGCAAGGCCTCGCCGGCCCTGGCGGCGTGGCTGGAGCGCGGCCGGCGAGGCGCGGGGGAGCCCAGGGACGCGCCGGACTGAGTCGAAAAGCGACGCTTGGCCGTTCCGCGTCGACAGGTGTGGCGGCTCTGCCATCCCACCCCCAAGCACCGTCATCCCGGCCGTCGGGAAGCGAAGCGGAGCAGAGAGCTAAGGACCTAGGCGACCAGGCGAAATCCTCCGCGGCGGCGAACGGCTCGCCAAGCCCCCTAGGCCCCGGATCATCGCCGCGCTTCGCTTCGCCGCCGTCCGGGGTGACGATGAAGGGCATGGATTGTCGGAGTCGATACACCCGGTCCGCGCCGACCAGCCAATGATCCTTACCTGCAGCCGCTACGACCGCGCGAACTTCAGTAGCGGCCCGAGGTCCGCGGCGTCCGCCGCCTTCAATGCCGCCACATAGGCGGCCCGCGCATCGCCGACGTCGACCAGGTTCGTGCGGCCCCAGGTGAAGGGCGGTCGCCCGAGGCGCTCGGCCAGGAGGTCGGCGGCCAGACGCGCGTGGCGGCCGTTGCCGTTGGGAAAGACGTGGATGGCCACCAGCTGGTGGTGGAAGTCGATGGCGGCCGCGTCGGGATCGCGCGCGCCGTGGTCGATCTGGGCGGCGATGTTCCCGAGCAATTGGTGCAGATGCTCGCGCAATTTCCACCAGTCCTCGTCGCCGATGTTCTTCTTTGTCCGCCGCGGCGCGCCGGCCCAGCGCCAGACGTCGCCGTACATCCGCTTGTGCAGGGTCAGCAACGCATCTGGATCGAGCACGTCGATCCGGCCGCGCCGGGCCCAGCGGAGCCCCTTGGCGATATTGGCGCGCTCGGCCCGGTTGAGGTCGTCGCGGGTGGCGATCCAGGTCGGGATCAGCCCGACCCGCTCTTCCGGGGTAAGGTCCGTGGCGTCGCCGTCGTCGGCGTAGAGGTCGTCGTCGTCGGTCACGGGCGCCTTGCCCAGATCTCGCGCGGATCAAGCTCCTCGGCGATGTAGCGGCGCAGCCGCTCGTCCTCGTCCTCGTCCTCGTCCTCCACCGCCTGTTCCTCCAGGGCCATGGAGTGGCTGATCCGGCCGAACTCACGTCTCGCCACGGCCTTGGCCGCCTCGTCATAGGTCTCCCGCAGCGTCTTTCGCGGCACCAGGGCGTAAACGACCTCGCAGCCCAGGGCCTCGGCGGCTCGCCGCAAGGTGTTCAGCTGGATGGCGCCTTGCGCTTCAGAAAGCTCGAGGCGCTGCACCGATGGCTGGGTGATGTGCATCCGTTCGCCAAGCTGCTCGGCGGTCATGCCGAGCGCGTCGCGGATCGCCCGGATCCAGCCCTTCGGCGGGCGGCGGATGGCGGCCTTGCGGTAGGACGTCAAGATCCGGTCCAAGGATCGCCGGCCCACGGCCGCGGATTGCCTTCGGTTCATCTCTATACCTCGTGAGCCATGACACACCGGTTCCTGTATATGGTGTAACCTATTTTTCGTCACGGTGTTATGCGCCACAACGTATAATTTCATCCTAAAAAACACTGTCAGGTACATATCTGACGTCAGCCAGGCCTTGGCGCCTCGGCGCTGATCAAAGGACTGCACCATGACCAACACCCACGGCGTCGCCCCTGTCGGCCACCGTGTACTGGTTCTTCGACCGCCTCCTCATACCGCACAACCAGGTTCCCAGTGACCTCCGCAACCGCTTCCGCCCCGAACACGAGCGCCCGCACCTGCCCGCCGATCGCCGGCCGTGGCCCCATCCCATCC
>JACDGF010000398.1 GCA_013815405.1 Caulobacteraceae bacterium
GAACTACGACCCGCGCGCCGCGGTGATGCAGAAGACCTGCCATGACGTCCTGGAGGAGGTCGGTGACCTGGACGACCCGTTGTTGAAGGTCGCCATGGAACTGGAAAAGATCGCCTTGAACGATCCTTATTTCGTCGATCGCAAACTCTATCCCAACATCGATTTCTATTCCGGTATCACCCTGAAAGCCATGGGCTTTCCGACCACCATGTTCACGGTGCTGTTCGCCTTGGCGCGAACGGTTGGCTGGATCAGCCAATGGAAAGAGATGTTCGAGGATCCGCAGCGCAAGCTGGGCCGGCCGCGGCAGCTCTACACCGGCCCTCTCAAGCGCGACTATGTGCCGCTCGACGCCCGGGGATAGCGCGCGTCAGATCCGGCCCCGTTTCCGCAACTCCTCGATCACCGCCTCGGCGGCCCGGCCGGTGGGATCCTCGATCCCTCCCCGCATGATGTGCAGAGCCGCGTTCTGAGCCGCGACTTGGCGACCGCGCAGCGCCGGGTCATCGAGGAGCCGGCCCGCCGCGCGCGCCAGGGCCGGGCCGTTGCAATCGCCCTGGACCAGTTCGGGCGCCACGAAGGCGCGGGCCGCCACGTTCAAGAGCGTGATGTACGGCGTGCGGATCAATCGTTTGGCGACTGCGTGGGTCAGGGCGCCCAGGCGGTAGGCCACGATCATCGGACATCCCGCAAGGGCAAGCTCGGTGGTCACCGTCCCGCTGCACGCGAGGGCCGCCGTGGCGGCGCGCATGGCGTCCAGTCGCGCCGTCTCGCCTTGGACCACGCAAGCGCGATGAGACCAGCCGGCGACACGACGCTCGACCTCCGCGGCGACCGCATCGGCGGCGGCGAC
Organism: Caulobacteraceae bacterium; assembly: GCA_013815405.1. GTDB lineage: Bacteria > Pseudomonadota > Alphaproteobacteria > Caulobacterales > Caulobacteraceae > Acaudatibacter. The sequence continues at coordinate 854 of JACDGF010000398.1, forward strand.
AACGAGGCGCAGGCCGGGGCGCTCGGCCGCCAGGCTCGCCGCCGCCTCTGCGAACGGCGCGAGCATGCGGTCGATCTCGCCCTGGCGGCTGCCCGGCAGGATCAGCAGGATGGGATCCTCGGGGCCGGCCCCGATCGCAGCGCGAAGCCGGGCCGGGTCGGTTCGCGAGAAGTCCCGGCCAAGGGCCGGATTGCCGACGAAGGTCACCGGCAGGCCCTCGACCTCGAAGAATTGCGAGTCGAAGGCGTGGATGGTCAACAGGCGGTCCACGGCCCGCGCCAGGGTCCGCGCCCTTCCTGGCCGCGTCGCCCACACCTGGGGCGCGACATATTTGATCAAGGCGAGGCCCCGGTCGAGGCGCCGCAGGCGATGGGCGACGCGCAAGGTAAATCCCCAGGCGTCGATGAGGATCGCCACGTCCGGCCGCTCGCGGGCGGCCAGGGCGGCCGTTTCCCGCGCGCGCCGCAGCACCAGCGGCCATGCGCGCGCCGCGTTGAACACGCCCACGATGCTCAAGCGCCGAATGTCGAAGGGGCTGACCACGCCTTGCGCCGCCATCTCCGCGCCGCCGACGCCGACGAAGCGGACCCCTTCCCCCAGCCTTCGGCGCAACGCCGCCGCGAGGCCGGCGCCAAGGGCGTCTCCCGAGGGCTCGGTCGCCACCAGCATGACGCAGGGCCCCGTCACGCCGCGCCAAGGACGAACAACCCCAATTCGTCGGCCAGCCGGATCACCGCCGGACGGTCCACGACCAGGACCCGCCCGGCCTCACCCACGACGCCGGCCAGCCCGGCGTCGGCCGCATGGCGCATGGTCGTCGACCCGATCGTCGGCAGGTCGACGCGCATTTCCTGGCCCGGCTTGCTCGCCTTGACGAACACGCCCCGGCGATCGCCCGCGGCGCCGCGGATCGCCCCCGGCAAGTCGGCGACGCGCCGCAGCATCGCGTCGGTGCCCTCCTGCGCCTCGATCGCCAGGATCAGCCCGTCACAACAGACCGCGCCCTGGCCGACGTCCAGGGCGCCCATGGCTCTGGCCACGTCCAGGCCGCGAGCGATGTCCAGGGCGTGTTCGGCGCCGGGGCCGTGGCGGCCGAGGATCCCGACGGGCAGGACGAGCTCAGCCATCACCTCGTGAGCGCCTTCGACCGCGAACCCCTCTTTTTCGAACTCGCGGACGAGAAAGGAGAGCAGGGCATCGTCGCCGCGCCGCGCCGCGACGATCGCCCCGGGCAGGGCGGCAAGCCCGCGAAGGTCCGGGACAAGGCTCGGAAGATGCGGCCGCGCGACGCCGCCGGCGAAACACACCGCTTCGCAACCGGCCTTCTCGAGTTCGTCCAACCCTTTTCCAAGCTCCGCCAGCCCGACGTCCGCGCCGTCGAACCCCGCGAGCTCGGCCGGCGCGAAACCTTTCAGTCTAACGACGAACAGCGGGCGGCCAGCCGATCGGCAGTGGCTGGCGAGGCTGACAGGAAGCGCTCCGGCCCCCGCGATCAGACCAAGCTTGCGCATCGACGGCGTCAGATTTCCCGTTGCGGCGTGGTGAGGGGCCGGGCCGCGTCCGCGCGGATGAAATCGACGATCTCCATCACCTCGACCGAGCCGGCATAGGCCGAGGCGGTGTCGTCCAGCCTTTCCTGAAACGTCCCCTCCTCGGCGAACAGCATCCGGTAGGCCGCGCGCAAGGTGTTGATCGCCTCGCGGGGAAAGCCGCGCCGCTTGAGGCCGACCAGATTCAAACCTTCCAGGTGAGCGTGGTTGCCCCAGACGTTGCCGAACGGAATGACGTCGTGATTGACCCCCGCCATCCCCCCCACGAAGGCGTGGCGGCCGACCCGGGTGTTCTGATGGGCCGCCGAGAGCCCGCCCATGATGACATGGTCGGCGAGGGTCACGTGACCGCCCAAGGTGGCGTTGTTGGCCATGGTCACTTTGTCGCCCACCCGGCAGTCGTGGCCGATGTGCACCCCGACCATGAAGAACCCGTCGGCGCCCACCGTGGTGGTCCCGGCCGCCGCGGCGCCGCGATGCATGGT
>JACDGF010000399.1 GCA_013815405.1 Caulobacteraceae bacterium
CCCAGGTCGGGGCGGCGATCAGCGGCAGGCCGGAGCGCCAGCGGCCGACGATCTTGGCGCGGACAGTCTCTTCGGCCTCGACGTCGTCGGTCGATCCGGCGACCTCTTTCCAGGCCCCGGCCTGGCTGGTCATTTCTGCGTCGAAGGCGGCGACATCCTGGCGCAGCTTGCGCCAAGCCATGAAGGTCCCGTTGCGCGCGAAGGCCGCGGGCTGGGTGGCGACCGGGAATTCCTGCCCCTCGTCCACCTGGCCCAGGATGAATTCCCCGGTTTCCAGGGGCGACCAGCTGGTCGCCCGGTCGTAGCGCCCCGAGGCGATCTTGCCGCCGCCGATCACGGCGATGGCCTGCACCGTCCCCTCGAACTGGCCGGCGAACACCGGATCGCTGACGCCGTCGGTGAAGCCGAAAGGCTCCTTGGGGATCGGGCGGCGGGCGCCGGGCGGGCCGTCCATCAGGGCCGCCGAATCCTGCCAGCGCGCGGCGCCGTCCGCCCCGTGCCCGGCCAGCAGGGTCACGGCGCCCGAAGAGCCGGCGGCCAGGCCTTCCAGCCACGCGGTCCAGTCGTCCAGCACCGGCAGGGGCGTCCCGTCGGGCGCGGCCGCGGCGTTGAGCGAGACCCAGACGTGCGGCTGGCGGGGGCGATCCTCCGGCGTGAAGCGCCAGATCGGGTCCCAATGGTCCGGCCCGCTGAGCCCTACGTCCCCCAGGATCTCGGCCCGGCAGCCCATGCCGTCGATGAATTCGTCGGGCAGCAGGCGCAGGGTCCGGGTCGGCAGGTCCAGGGCGCGGAGCCCGAGATAGGTGAAGCCGATGTTGAGGGTGATCGTCGGCTTGACCGGCGCCGTCGATCCGGCGGCCGCCTCGCCGGTCGTCCAACGCTCGGCGGTGGTGACGCGGGGCCAGACCGCCCGCACGAATTCGCGCCCGGCGCCGGGGTGGGCGAGGTTGAAGAAGAAATGGCGCGTGAAGGGGAAGCCGAAACGGCCGTAGGGGCGCAGGATGTTGCCCTGGATGTCGGGAAGGTTGAGCCGGGTCATGGCGCCCATTCCGCCGGCGGCGCGAAGATTTCGCCCGGCGGCTGGGTCGGCGTCGGCTCGCCCGGCCGGACGGCGCCCAGGAAGGCACCGAAGCGGGCGTGGAGCGCGGCGTCGTCCAGGCCCTGGGCTTCGATGGCGAAACGTGTGAAGTGCTGCTGGAGGAAGAGCGCCTTCAGGACCGAGGGCAGGTCGGAGCCGGGGGTCGCGGGCGAGGGCTTGGCGGCCTGGCCCGTGACCAGGCGCCAGACCACCGCGACGGCCGTCCCGATCGCGCCCGGGGGCGAGGCGTCGCCCGCGAACGCCGGGTCGTCGGCCCGATAGTCGTTGAACGGCAGGGTGGTCTCCACCCGCCGCGCCTCGACAAAGGCGTTGAACCTCGCGGCGCCGTCGACGCCGTCGAAGCCTTTGCAGTGGCCAAAGACCGTCCTCAGCTCTTGGTTCATCGTCGCCCACAGCGCATCGGTGTAGGTGCGCAGGGCGGTAGGGCCGTCGCCCCGGGCGTCGACTTCGGCGGCGAACAACAGATAGGGCGTGGCCAGGGCGTCCACCGGCTGGGGCGCCAGGGGATCGACGCCCCTGATCTTGTCCAGCAGCGCGTCTCCCGAAACCCGCCCGTTGAACGCCGGCCCGTCGATGACCACGAACCGGGCCAGGTGGTTGAGCGTATTGGCGGCGAACGGGGACGGGGGATCGTCCGGCGGCGAGGCCGCGGTCTGCCGGCCGGTCCGCAGCAGCGCCAGGTCCTGCGCCAGAACCTGGCGGTGGGAACGCGAACGGCCGGTCACCGGGTCGATCATCGTATCCATCCGGACCGGCGCCAGGACGGTCAGGAAATAATGGCCGCCGTCGAGGTCAGGCATCGAGCGGCGCCCGTCCGGCCTCCAACCGAGCGCGGAATTCCCGCCGCGCCGCGTCCGCCTTCTGGGTGGCGATGGAGGCGATGGGCGCATAGCCGGGCGAGGCCAGCGAGTTGGCCAGGCGGCCGAGCGCCGCGCGATAGGCCCGCGCGAAGGCGGGGGGATCGCCGGCGGCGTGGGCCTGGGCCAGGGCGGTCAGCTCGCGCTTGGCCCTCAGAGCGGCCTTGATGTCGCGCTGCGCGGCGCCGGGGGTGGCGTTGTAGTAGTAGTTGGTGTCGATCTGGTTGGCGCCGATATAGTCCTTGAACTTCGAGATCGGGATCGAGTGCGGGTACTTGGTGCTCGCGTACCAGAACAGGTCCAGGCCCCCCGGAATGCCGTCGGCGAACGCGTCGATATACTGGTCCCAGGTGCCGTTGAAGTTGGACAGGAACAGCATGTAGTCGTTGTGGAGGCTATGCCGATCGCCGTCGAAGGTCGGCCATCCGTCCCGGGGGATGATCACCCAGCGCGCGAAATGGATGAGCTTCAGCCCCAACAGGCCCTTCAACAGCGGCGGCGAGACCCGCGCGACCGCGAAGATCGCCCTCTGAACCCACGTCCGCCACGGCCGCATGGGGGTCAGCACATTCATCGCATAGGCCTTGCCGGCGATGTTCGACATGGGCTCCCCGATGTGCTCCGGCGGGGAGTGTGGCCGACCCTGGGGACGCACACAATGGGGGAGGCCACGCTCGACGAAACCTCCGCCGATCGGGCTTCGGCTCAGCGTAGGGCGAAGACGCCAGGTTAACGATCCGTGAATCGATCGATCAAACGCTCTCTTCCCCCCTGGGCCACCCCTACTGCGTCACTTGGCCCTCTCCCCCGTTCTTCAAGGGGGAGAGGGTTCATTAGGCGGTGGCCGGAATGTCTGCATCTCCTCCTTGACGGGCAGGGAGGTCGCGCCTCTCACCGCCCCGTGGGCACGTCCTTGAAGGGCACGAC
>JACDGF010000400.1 GCA_013815405.1 Caulobacteraceae bacterium
GCTCTGGCCTGCGCCTTTCTCGCCCTCATCGAACCGGGCGACGAGGTGGTGCTGTTCGCCCCGCTCTATGACGCCTATCTGCCCATGGTGCGGCGGGCCGGCGGAGTTCCCAAAGTCGTGCGCCTGGAGCCGCCGCACTGGCGCTTCGACCGCGCGGCCCTCGAAGCGGCGTTCAGCGCGCGCACGCGCCTGGTGGTGCTCAACAACCCGCTCAATCCCACCGCCAGCGTCTGCCCGGACGAAGATCTCGCCCTTCTGGCCGAATACTGCCTGCGGTTCGACGCCGTCGCGATCTGCGACGAGGTGTGGGAGCAGGTGGTGTTCGACCCCGCCCGCCACCGGCCGCTGATGGCCTTCCCTGGCATGCGCGGGCGGACGGTGAAGATCGGCTCGGCGGGAAAGATGTTCGCGCTGACCGGCTGGAAGGTCGGGCTCCTTCTCGCCGCCCCGGCGCTCACCGCGTTGCTGGCCAAGGCCCACCAGTTCCTCACCTTCACCACCCCGCCCAATCTGCAGGCGGCGGTGGCCTGGGGCCTGGAGAACAGCGACGACTGGTTCGCCTCCATGCCCCTCGAATTGGCGCGCTCCCGCGACCATCTCGCCGACGCCCTGCGCCGCGAGGGATTCGCCGTGCTGCCAAGCGAGGGCACCTATTTCCTCAACGTCGACCTGGCCGCCTCGGGCGTCGCCGACGACGACATGGCCTTCTGCCTCATGGCCGTGAAGGAGGCGGGGGTGGCGGCGATCCCGATCTCGGCCTTCTACGAGACCGACCCGGTGACCTCGATCATGCGCCTGTGCTTCGCCAAGCGCGACGAGACCCTGGACGAAGGCGCGCGGCGGCTGGCGCGGGCGAGGGAGCTTCCGCGCCAGCGGACTGGCCCCTAACTCGTCTGCCCCCCGTCCACCACGATGGTCTGGCCGGTCATCCAGGCGCCGGCTCTCGAGGCCAGGAACACCGCCGCGCCGGCGATGTCGTCGGGCTCGCCCAGGCGGCGCAGGGGTGTGGCCTCGCTGGAGCGGCGCTCGGCCTCCGGGGTGTCCCAAAGGGCGCGGGCGAAGTCGGTCTTGACGAGGCCGGGCGCGATGCAATTGACCCGGATGTTGCTGGGCGAAAGCTCGTGGGCGAGGTTGCGGGCCAGCTGCATGTCCGCCGCCTTGGAGATGGCGTAGGCGCCCAGGAGGCTCGAGCCGCGCAGGCCGCCGATCGACGAGACGATGACGATCGACCCATCCCGCCGCTCGGCCATCTCGGGGGCGACCATGTGGATCAGCCAGTGGTTGGACACGATGTTGTTGCCGAGGATCTTGTGGAAGGCCTCGTCGCTGATCCCGCTCATCGGCCCGAAATAGGGGTTGGACGCGGCGTTGCAGACCAGGATGTCGATCCGTCCGAAGGCCGCGCGGGTCTCCTCCACCAAGCGGGCCAGATCGTCCTTGGAGGAGATGTTGGCCGGGAAGGCGATGGCCGCGCCGGGGCGCCGCGCGTTGATGCCCGCGGCGACCTCGTCGCAGGGGCCGGCCTTGCGCGAGGATATGGCGACCTTCGCCCCGTGTTCGGCCAGGCGCTCGGCGATGGCGCGGCCGATGCCGCGGGTCGAACCTGTGACGATGGCGACCTTGCCGGAAAGATCGAACAGCTCCATGGCCTCCCGCTCCCTTAAACAGGTGTTTGATTTGGCGCACCTTCGGGCGGGACGGCGCCAAGGTCAAGGCGCCGGGCAGCGGCCCCAGGATTGCGCCGGTCCGGCCACGACCCCAAGATAGCCCCATGCCCGATGGCGCCCTCCAGGCCCGGACCGCCAACGCCGCCGGCTTCGGCCGGGGCTTCCTGAGCGACCTGTGGTATTTCGTGGCCCTGTCGCGGGATCTCAGGCGCGGCCGGCTGGCGCGGTACGAGATCCTCGGGCAGCCGGTAGCGATCGGCCGGAGCCTGGGCGGCCAGGTGGTCGCCCTGCGCGACATCTGCCCGCACCGCGCCGCGCCCCTGTCGGCGGGCGCTTTCTTCGCGGAGGCCGATGGGACGGAGACGGTGGAATGTCCCTACCACGGCTGGCGCTTCGGCGCCGACGGCGCCTGCCGGGCGATCCCGTCCCTGACCGCCGCCCAGGGCTTCGAGACCTCCAGGATCGGGGTGCGCCGCTACCCCGTCGCCGAGAGCCAGGGGATGGCGTTCATCTGGGTGGCGGGCGACCCGCGCGGCGCCGCCGGGCCCCCCGCGCCGCCGCCCACCTTTCCAGGCGTCGTGGGCGGGGCGCCCAAGCTGGTCGAGCGCCTGGATCTGGCGGCCCATATCGACCATGCGGTGGTGGGGCTGATGGATCCGGCGCACGGGCCCTATGTGCATCGCCAATGGTGGTGGCGGCCCGGCGGCTCCAAGCACGAGAAGGCCAAGCGGTTCGAGCCCTCGCCGGAAGGCTTCGTCATGGTCCGCCACCCGCCGTCGCGCAACTCCCGGGCGTACACCCTGCTGGGCGGGGCGCCGCTGACCGAGATCAGCTTTCGCCTGCCGGGCTTCCGCTGGGAGCATGTTACCGTCGGCAAGCGGCAAGTCCTGGCCCTCACCTGCCTCACGCCCCTCGCCGAGACGAAGACCCGGATCACCCAGATCGTGTGGTCCGACCATCCGATCTTCGCGCTGGCCGGCCCCCTGATCGGCCTGGCCGCGCGCCGCTTCCTGGGGCAGGACCGGGACATGGTCGAGCTCCAGAACCAGGGGCTGAAATACGGTCCCGCCCTGATGTGGATCGACGACGCCGACCGCCAGGCCAAATGGTACCAGGCGCTCAAGCGGGAATGGTCGGCGAGCCGGCGCGAGAGCCGCCCGTTCGCCAATCCGGTCGAGGCCGCGACCCTCGCCTGGACCAGTTGAGGGGCGCTT
>JACDGF010000401.1 GCA_013815405.1 Caulobacteraceae bacterium
CAAAAATGTCGCCCGCGGCATGATCTCATGGTTCAAGCGCGGCCTGCGCCGTATGCAATTCTGCCTCCAACGCCTCCTGACGCCGCCGCCTCTATGGGCCGCTTGGAAAAATGATGGGTGGTAAGCTTTTTCGGCTCTCCATGATCGCTTACCGACCCACGATGCGGTATCGTGGTCGATCTCTATCGGAGAGCCAGTTGCGCATCCTCCCATAGTTTGGCGGCTATCACTCCCGCCGGTAGCGCGAGCGCCCGTGCGCCGGATTGACCGGCCCAAGCCTGCAGCCGATCGATGTCATTGGCCTTGGTCGCGGCGTCACGCATGGCCTGGGTCAGCCCCCGTTGCACGGGGTAGGGCGCCGGCGACGGCGCATCGGCGGCCGAGGCCGCGCGCGCAAAGGCCGTTGCCAGGCTGCGTCCGGCGCGACCGGAGAAGGCTCGCGTGACCAACGTCTGCTCCGGCAGGCTGCGTCCGATGGCATCCGCCCAGGCCGACGGCAGCCCCGCTTCGGGACAACGGAGGAATCCCGTCCCCATCTGAACGGCGGACGCGCCGAGCACCAGCGCCGCCGCCACGCCGCGTGAATCGGCGATTCCGCCGGCCGCGATCACCGGGACAGCTACCGCGTCGACGACCGCCGGCAGCAGGGAGAAGAGTCCGACCAGCTCAGTCTCGGCTTTCGCGGCGTCAAAGGCGCCGCGATGTCCGCCTGCTTCCATGCCCTGTGCGATGATCGCGTCAGCGCCGGCGCTTTCCGCGCATTTCGCCTCCGTAACCGTCGTTGCCGTCGCGAACCATTTGATGCCGCGCGCCTTCAGTTTTTCGACGAAGGCAGGCGGATAGACGCCCATGATGGACGAAATGGCGGCAGGGCCGATGTCGAGCATCGCATCGCATTGCGCCGCGAAATCCGGTAGGCCTGCCTCACCCGCGTCGCGCGCGACAGCCGGACCCCAACGGCCAAGGAACGCACGGGCCGCGTCCTCGACCACGGCGTCGCGCGTCGGAGGGGCGTCGGGAATCCAAAGATTGAGCTGGAACCCGCCGCCGCCGCCAGCCCTCACCCGAGCCGCCCAACTCCAGATCGCCGCCGGCTGCATCAAGAGAGCACCGCAGGCTCCAAGTCCGCCAGCGTTGGCGATGGCGATGGAAAGCGACGGCGGGCATGCCCCGGCCATCGGGGCCAGCAGGATCGGGATTCGAAGATCGTTGGCGTCGCAAAAGGCTTGGGCGCGGGCGAGAGCAAGATGAGTGGTCGGCATGATCGCGGGCGTCTCTATCGCGGCGCGGTCATGAGCGCGGCCCAGCCGGCTTGGAGCAGCGCCCACGGAAGCACTCGGTTGACGGCCATCTCTTTGGCGCGCTTCACGATCGTCTTTCGATCAGTCGGCCCCCGAGGTTGGGAAGCGCCAACGGCATTCTGTCCGTGCCCGGTATCCTGGAGTGTGCGTAAATTTTCACCTGCCCATGGTAGGGTGGTCGTCAGTTCGGCGCCATGCTTGTCAACGGTGTCATATTTCAAACCGAGACACCCGACCCCTCAGTGCGCATGCCCGTGGCGGTGATGCAGGTCCGGGTAGTGGGGATGCTTGTGGCGCATGGGGGCGTGGTGGTGCCAGTGGGCATGGGGCTCGCCCGGCGGATCGCCGGAGGTGTGGCCGTGCCGGTGATGGGCGTCGTGGACGTGGCCGTGCTCGTGGTCGAGGGCGGCGTGGAGGTGCCCATGTTCGTGCCGCTCGGAGAGGTGGAGCCAGACGCCGACCGCCATAAGCACCGCGGCGCCGGCGAGCTGGAGGGTGGCCGGCTCGCGAAACAGGACGAGCGCCAGGGCCGCGCCCAGGAACGGGGCGGTCGAGAAATAGGCGCCGGTCCGGGCCGCGCCCAGGTGGCGCAGGGCCAGCACGAACAGCACCAGGCTCACCCCGTAGCCGAAAAAGCCCACCACCGCGGCGGCGCCGATCTCGCCCGCCGCCGGAAGATGCGCGCCCCTCCCCAGGGCCAGGGCCAGATCGGCCGCGCCGGCCGCCAGGCCCTTGATCGCGGCGATCTGGACCGGGTCGGCGGCGGAGAGTTTGCGGGTCAAGTTGTTGTCCACGCCCCAGGCGAGGCACGCGCCCGCGATCGCCAGGGCGCCCAGGCCCACGCCCCCCGGGCCGCCGCGCCACGAGAGCAGCGCCGCCCCGGCCAGGATCGCCGCGGCGCCGAAGAGCAGCCGCCGATCCACGTTCTCCTTGAACCCCACCCAGGCGATGGCCATCGTCGCCAGGCCCTCCAGGTTGAGCAGCAGGGCCGCCGACGACGCCGGCGTCCGCGCCAGGCCCGCCATCAGCAGCACCGGCCCGACGACCCCGCCGGCCAGCACCACCAGGCCGAGCCACGGCAGGTCGCCCCGCCTCAGGGGTGCTTCGGGAGCGGGGATGCCCAGCAGCCCGCGGCCCGCGTGGACGATCCCCAGCCCCAGGCCCGAGCCGAGATAGAGCAGCCCCGCCAGCAGCCACGGATCCACCCCGCCACCCAACAGCCCCTTGGCCAGGGGCGTGCTGGCCCCGAAGAGGGCCGCCGACGCCATGGCGAGCGCGGCGCCGGGCCAGAGGAGGGAGGTTTTCACGTTTCGACGATCCGAGGCCTGGCTGGGTCCGGCGCACACTAACATTCGCTTTCCGCCGGGCTGTTCAACCTTTTCGCCTCGCGCTAACCTCGCCGCGTCGGGCCTCAAGCGGGCGCCCGGCCCAAGACGGCGCGCCGTCCAAGACCCGCTCCTTACCCCGCCCGTGGCGGGAAGGAGTGTTTGGCATGGCGCCGCGAGAGCCCCGTTCCCGGCCTTCGGCCTTACTTCCCCCAAAGAGAAAAGAGAACGTCTCTCGTCTTTCTCC
>JACDGF010000402.1 GCA_013815405.1 Caulobacteraceae bacterium
GTGCGGGATAACCACGGGCTTTCGAGACTGTCGGCACACTGCCCCACCCTGGCCGCTTCGCGGCCTGTCCCTCCCCATGAAGGGGAGGGAGGGGAGTCAAATCCTTCCTCCAGCGTGCAATCCCAGTCGCTCAGCAGGATGTCCGCCGCCCTAACCTCCACTCCATGTTCCCGCGCGTCGCGGACGAGTTGGGCGGGCTGGTAGAAGCCCATGGGTTGGCTGTTGAGCAGGGCGGCGCAGAAGACGTCGGGCCGGTGGTGTTTGATCCAGGCCGAGACATAGACCAGCTTGGCGAAACTCACCGCATGGCTCTCGGGGAAGCCGTAGGAGCCGAAACCCTCGATCTGGCGAAAGCAGCGCTCCGCGAAGGCCGGGTCGTAGCCGCGCGCGACCATGCCCCCGACGAACTTGGCGCCATAGAGCCCCACGTCGCCATAGTGGCGGAAGGTGGCCATGGACCGGCGTAGGCCGTTGGCCTCCTCGGGTGTGAACTTGGCCGCCTCGATGGCCAGGCGCATGGCCTGCTCCTGAAAGAGAGGTACCCCCAGGGTCTTGCCCAGCACCGCCTTCAGCTCGTCGGCGAGGCCGTGCTCTGGGGCCGGGGCGGGATAGGAGACCGGCTCGATCTTATCGCGCCGGCGAAGATAGGGATGCACCATGTCGCCCTGGATGGGGCCGGGGCGGACGATCGCCACCTCGATGACAAGATCGTAGAACTTCGTGGGTTTGAGGCGCGGCAGCATGGACATCTGGGCGCGGCTCTCCACCTGGAAGACGCCCACCGAATCGGCCTTGGAGAGCATGGCGTAGACGGCCGCGTCGTCCTCGCCGATATCGGCCATGTCGGCGACGCCCAGCATGTCCATGGCCTTCTTGATGGCGGTGAGCATGCCCAGCGCCAGGACGTCCACCTTCATCAGGCCCAGGGCGTCGATGTCGTCCTTGTCCCATTCGATGAAGGTGCGGTCCTTCATGGCGGCGTTGCCGATGGGCACGGTTTCGTCCAGGCGCCGCTTGGTGAGCACGAAGCCGCCGACATGCTGCGAGAGGTGCCGAGGAAAGCCGAGAAGCTCGGTCGCCAGGGCGACGGCGCGGCGGATCTGGGGACTCTCCGGGTCGAGGCCGGCCTGGCGAATATGCTCATCGGGCAGGCCGTCGCCCCAGCTTCCCCACACCGTCCCCGCCAAGGCGGCGGTGACGTCCTCCGTTAACCCCAGCGCTTTGCCGACATCGCGGATGGCGCTGCGGGGGCGGTAGTGGATCACCGTGGCGCAGATCGCCGCCCGCTCCCGCCCATAGCGCCGGTAGACGTACTGCATGACCAACTCGCGCCGCTCGTGCTCGAAATCGACGTCGATGTCGGGGGGCTCGCCGCGCTCCCTGGAGATGAAACGGGCGAAGAGGAGGTCGTGGTCGGGCTTGGTGGGATCGACCGAGGTGACGCCCAGGCAGAAGCAGACGACGGAATTGGCGGCCGAGCCGCGCCCCTGGCAGAGGATGCCCTCCCCTCTCGCCCACTGGACGATGTCGTGGACGGTGAGGAAATAGTTCGGATAGGCCAGTTCCTCGATCAGGGCGAGTTCGTGGATAAGGGTGGTCTTCACCGTTTCGGGCACGCCCTCCGGATACCGCCACGCCGCCCCCGCCCAGGCGAGATCGGTCAGATGCTGGATGGCGCTCTTGCCGGGCGGCACGGGTTCGTCTGGATATTCGTATTTCAGTCGGCCAAGGTCGAAGCCGATGCGCCCCGCCACTTGGGCCGTCCGCGCCACGGCGTCCGGCCAGCGGGCGAACAGGCGCGCCATTTCGGCGAAAGATTTCAGATGCCGCTCGGCGTTGGCCTCCAGGCGAAGGCCGGCCTGGGTTAGCGAGCACCCCTCCCGGATACAGGTGAGCACGTCCTGCAAGGGGCGCCGTTCGGGGCCGTGGTAGAGGACGTCGTTGACGGCGATCATCGGCGCGCCGGCCTTGCGGGCGAGGGCGTCCAGCCTGGCGAGGCGACTGAGGTCGCGCGGGCCATAGGGCCTAGCGGCGGCGAGCCAGGCGCGGCCCTGGAACTCCCCGGCCAAACCCTCCAACGCGGCCTCGAAGACGCCATCCAGGCGCGCGGGCGGGACGACGAGGATGAGTTGGCCCTCCCCGTGCTCCAAAAGGTCTGGACTGGTGAGGTGGCATTCCCCTTTGGCGGAGCGGCGCTGGCCCAGGGTGAGCAGCCGGGTCAGCCGGCCCCAGGCGGCCCGGTCGGAGGGATAGCAAAGGACGCTGGGGGTCCCGTCGGCGAAATCCAGCCGGCAGCCGGTCAGAACCTTCTGGTCGATCTCCCGGCCCTTGGACCAGGCGCGGACGACCCCGGCCAGGCTGTTGCGATCGGTGATCCCGATCGCCGTCAAGCCCAGCGCCTTGGCCGCCAGCACCAGCTCCTCCGGATGCGAGGCGCCGCGCAGGAAGCCGTAGTTGGTGGTGGCCTGGAGTTCGGCGTAGGTCATGGGCCGGCGGGGCTGCCCAAGACGGCCATGATCGCCTCCATCACGCCGGCCATGTTGGTGTTGATATCGCCGTTCGAAAGGCGAAGGGTATGAAATCCCTGTCGTTTCAGGATCCTGTCGCGCACCGCGTCATGGTCGGCCTGAACCTGATCGTTGTGCCCGCCCCCATCGACCTCCATGACCAGCCAATGGTTGAAACACACGAAATCCAGGTAGTAGCCGCGGAAGGGCGCCTGCCGGCGAAAATGAAAGCCTTCCGAGCGCAACCCGCGAAGCTGAAGCCACAGCCGCGCTTCCGGTGGCGTGAGAGTCTTGCGCAACTCCCTGGCGCGCCGCGTGGAGGCGCGCCTCCCGTATATTTTCCCTCCCTCCCCTTCATGGGG
>JACDGF010000403.1 GCA_013815405.1 Caulobacteraceae bacterium
TCCTGGGCGCGGCCCCGCCGATGCCGGTCCTGGACGCGGTGCTGGTCAATCCGGGCCGGCCCCTGTCGACGGCGGCGGTCTATCGCGCGTTCGACACTGCGGGCGGGAGGGCGCGCGCCGACGCTCCCGCCATCCCCAAGGCCCTGGCCTCCGCTCGGGCGGTCGTGGATTTCCTGCGGGGCCGCCGCAACGATCTGGAGGCGCCGGCGATCGCGCTGGAGCCTCTGGTCGGCGAGGTTCTCGCCGCGCTCGAGGCCCGCCCCGAGGCCCTGATGGCCCGGATGTCGGGTTCGGGGGCGACCTGCTTTGGCCTCTGCGCCGGCACGGCGGCGGCGGAGCGTCTGGCGGACGCCTTGAAGCGCGATCACCCGTCCTGGTGGGTGCGCCGCTGCGGCATTGGCGAGCAGTCCATGCCGCCGCCCGGCTGAACGCGCGGTCAGTCCTGGATCGTCTCGCCGTGCAGGTGATATCCAGGCCCTCCACTTCCTCGTCTTCGGAGACCCGAAGGCCGGTGGTGAATTTACACACCATCAGGATCAGCCAGGTTCCGATCGCGGTCCAGGCGATCGTGCCGAGGCAGCCGTAGGCTTGGGTGAGGACGCCGTGGCCATCGGGCAGCTTGGCGACGGCGGCGCTGGCGAACACCCCGGTCAGCAGGGCGCCGACCATGCCGCCGACGCCGTGGACTCCGAAGGCGTCGAGGCTGTCGTCATAGTTGAGCCAGGTTTTCAGGACCACCGCGCCGAAATAGCAGGCGGCCCCCGCGGCGAGGCCGATCCAGAGGGCGCCGGCCGGCTCGACCCAACCCGAGGCCGGGGTCACCGCCACCAGGCCGGCGACGGCGCCGGAGGCCATGCCCAGCATGGTGGGCTTCTTGTGGTGGGCCATTCGATGGCCATCCAGGCCAGGGCCGCGGCGGCGGTGGCGATCTGCGTGCTGGCCATGGCGACGCCGGCCAGGGAATTGGCGGCCACCGCCGAGCCGGCGTTGAAGCCGAACCAGCCCACCCACAGCAGGCTCGCGCCGATCATCGTATAGACCAGATTGCCCGGCGCCATGTTCACCGTGCCCAGGCCCTTTCGTTCGCCCAGGACCAGGGCGCACACGAGCCCCGCGACGCCGGCGTTGATATGGACCACCGTTCCGCCGGCGAAATCCATCACCCCCAGGGCGCCCAGGAAGCCGCCTCCCCAGACCCAGCGGGCGATCGGGGCGTAGACCAGGATTGACCAAAGCACGTGAAGAGCAGCAGGGCCGAAAACTTGAAACGCTCGGCGAAGGCCCCGCAGATCAGCGCCTGGGTGATGATCGCGAAGGTCATCCGGAACATCATGTAGACGTATTCCGGAACCCCGTAGGCCACGCCCGCGATCACGTAGGGCTTGTCCAGGGCCAGGTTCCTCAGCATCACATCTCCCAGGCCTCCCCAGACCCGGTTCTGGCCGGCGTCCGGGTTCGTTCCGAAGGCGATGGAATAGCCGACCGCGAACCACGCCAAAGTCACCACGCGGGTGATGGCGAAGGATTGCGCGACCGTGGCGACCACGTTCTTCCGGCGCACCATGCCGCCGTAGAACAGAGCCAGCCCCGGAAGGGTCATCATCAAAACCAGGGCCGTGGAGGTCAGCATCCACGCCGTGTCGCCGCTGTTGAGGACGAAGGCGGCGGGCGTCGAGGCCTGGGCGAACGCGGTGAGCGGCGCGGCGATGATCGTCAGGGCCAGCGCCAGCCTCACCGGCGTTGAAATTCCCATGATCCTCGTCATCGCCTGTCCCCTTGTCGCGCGCCGGGCCGCTCCATATCCCGCTCCGCGTTGGATGGCCCGCTCCCGTCGTCCAAGCGGCGGGCGGCGGTCGCGACCGGCGAAATGCAGCCGGCGGCGCCTCGAGGCGGGATACGGCGAGAGAGGATCGAACGATGCAAGCGTGGTGGCCGAAACTTGCGCCGATCCTGTTGATGGCGGGGTCGAACCTGTTCATGACCTTCGCTTGGTATGGCCACCTGAAACACAAGAACATCGCCTTACCGGCCGTGATCCTGGTCAGTTGGCTCATCGCCGGCCCGGAGTATATGCTGGCCGTGCCAGCCAACAGGATCGGTTCCCAAACCTATACGACCGCAGAACTGAAGACGATCCAGGAGGGGGTCACCTTGATCATCTTTTGCCTGTTTTCGGTATTCTATCTGGGCGAGCCGTTGAAGGCGACCACGCTCATCGGTTTCGGCCTGATCTTCGTCGGCGCGATCTTCGTTTTTCTCAACCGCTGAACGCCGGCCAATTGATCACGAAGTCGTGATGTCGGCAACCCTCGCGCGCCTGGAACGTAGTCCCTGAGGCCCGGCGCCTGCCCGCCCGCCCAATGCCCAAAAGGACATCACCATGGCACACCATCCTGTCACCGGCGCCCTGGGGGCGGTCGTCCTGCTCTCTGTTCCCGGGATGGCCCTGTGCGCGATTCAGGACTCCACCGCGACCCCGGCCGAGCCGGCCCCCGCGGTTGCGGGCCAGGGCGCCGGCATGGACAATGGCGCCCCGGGGGGCGCGTCGCGAGGCGCCGGCGGGGTGGTGATGGAAGAGTCCCAGATGCCGCCGGGTCAGGTCCAGGCGCTCAAGAATGGCGACAACACCCTGATCGCCAATGCCCCCGTTCCCGATACCGCAGACAATCGCGCCAAGTATGGCAAGCCCCTCTCCCAAGGCGGCAAGAGCACGCCTCCGGCGGGCAACTGACGTCGGCCGAAACCCACCCCGACCCGGGGGCGACTCCGGCCTCGGATATTCTCTTCAAACCAAAAGGATCTCGATGATGCTTTCACGCCTGACCCTCGCCGCCGCGGCGGCAAGCCTTGTCGCCCTTCCGC
>JACDGF010000404.1 GCA_013815405.1 Caulobacteraceae bacterium
CGGTCGCCCTGTTGCGTTCGGAAGGCTACTACGACGCCAAGGTGGAGGCGGACGTCTCGGCCGTCGATCCGCCGACCTCGCTCGTGCGGGTGGCCCCCGGGGCGCGGTTCCGGATTCAAGGCGCCGCGGTGCAATGGGTGGGCGCGCCCCCTTCGCCCGAGGTTGCCAAGGCCGGGATCGACGCCGGCCGGCTGGCGCCCGGAACGCCGGGGCGGGCCGCGGCGGTGCTGGCAGCGGAGGGGCGGATCGTCGCGGCCCTGCAGCAGCGCGGCTACGCCGATGCGAAGGTCGAGCCCCGCGAAGTGATCGTCGACTACGCCGATCGCTCGGTGAGGCCGACGTATCGGATCGCCGCCGGCGGGCGCGTGCGGCTGGACGGGGTCGAGGTGGCTGTCAAGGGCAGGACCAATCCGGCCTGGGTGCGGAGCCTTACGCCCTGGAAGCGCGGGGCGATCTATGACCCCGAGACGGTGGCGAAGCTCGAGCGGCGGCTGATCGACACCGGGGTCTATGAGTCGGTGACCGTCGTCCTGGCGCCCCCGGAGCGGGCTGCGCCCCGTGGTCGTCAATCTGGCCGAACGGCCCCCGCGAACCTTGGAACTGGGCGCCGCCTATTCGGCGACGGCGGCCTCGGGATTCGACGCCTCCTTCACCCCGGCGGGCTCGGGGCTGGGCGCATACACCAGCATTGACGGGTCGGGCGTCGACGCCAAATGGATCCACTACAATGTCCTGCGCCGGGCGGACACCATCACCCTGACGGCGAAACTCTACGACATCCAGCAGGTTCTCGACCTCCAGCTGGCCTTGCCGGACTGGCGCCGCGGCGACCAGACCCTCCGCTTCGGGGCCGACGCGCTCAACGAGCGGACCCCGGCCTACGACGACGCCGGCGGCGGCGTGCGCGCGACGGTCGAGCGACGGTGGGCCAAGACCACCTTCGTCACCGTGGGCGGATACCTCGACTATGTGGCGATCCGGGAAAAGACGGCGGTCAACGGAAACGCGACGCCGGTCGGCGAGAACCTCAAGCTGTTCATCACCACCGGCCTGGCGGCCTTCGCCCTGGACCGCTCCAACAGCCCGCTCAATCCGAGCCGGGGCTGGCGGCTGGACGCGCGAACCGAGCCGACCTGGATCACCGGCGACCGCAACCTCGTCTATCTCAAGGCCCAGACCCAGGCGAGCGCCTATCTGCCGCTGGATCGGACCGCGGCGACGGTGATCGCCGGCCGACTGAAGCTGGGCGCCATCCTCGGCGGATCGATTCCGGACGTCCCCACCGATCGGCGCCTGTTCGCCGGAGGCGGCGGCTCGGTGCGCGGATACGGCTACCAGGCGGTCGGCCCGCGCCTTTCCGACAATACCCCCGAAGGCGGGCTCTCCCTGGTGGAAGGCTCGATCGAGGCGCGCCGACGGATCACCGATAAATGGGGCGTCGTCGCCTTCGTGGACGCCGGCACGGTGGGCCTGGGAACCACGCCCGATTTCCGCGACTTCAGCGTCGGGGCCGGAATCGGCGCGCGCTATGACCTGGGTTTCGGCCCCCTGCGGCTCGACATCGCCACCCCGCTCAACCCGCGCCTGGGGGATGCGGTGATCCAGGTCTACCTCAGCATCGGCCAGAGCTTCTGATGGCCGCCGAGGCGCGACCGCGCGGGCGCCGAGCCGGGTTCTGGCTCGCCATCGGCGCGATGGGCCTTATGGTCGTCGTCGGCGCCCTGGCGGCCGTCGTCCGCTACGGGCCGCTCACCCCGGCCGGCCGGGAATTCATCGAAGCGCGGGCCACGGGCCTGAAGGTCGGGCGCTTCGGCCGGCTACGGATCGAGGGGCTGGCGGGCGACCCGTGGCGCGACTTTTCGATCCGGCGCCTCGCCATCGCCGACGGGACCGGCGTCTGGCTCGACGCCCGGGGCGTTTCCATCCGATGGCGATGGGAAGGGCTTCTGCGGCGACGCGTGGACTTGGCGATGGTCACGGCGCGGGATCTGAGCCTGATCCGGCGGCCCGCTCTCGCCCCCAAGGAGCCGCCGCGCCCCCAGCCGGTCTCGATCGACGTCGAGGCGGCCACGGTTCGGGTGGAGATGGCCCCGGCGTTTTCCGGACGACGCGGCGTCTATGACTTGAACGCGGCCTTTCGCGTGGAGCGGTCCGGCGCCGCCAAGGGCAAGGTTTCCGCCTCCAGCCTCCTCCATGCCGGCGACTTCCTGGCCGCCGACTTCGACGTCGGGCGGCGCGGGGCCTTTCGGGTCAAGGCCGATGCGCGCGAGGCGCAAGGCGGCGCCTTGGCCGGCGCCCTCGGCATGGCCGCCGACCAACCTTTTTTCCTGGCCGCTCGCGCGGACGGCTCGGCGAGCGCGGGCCGGTTCTTCGTCGACACGCGGGTGGGCGGGGTGACGCCGCTCGAAGCGCGCGGGGCCTGGAATGGCGCCGGGGGTTCGGCCGATGGGCGCATCGCCCTCTCGGCCTCGAGTCTTCTGGCCCGCTACCAGGCCATGGTCGGTCCCGAGGCGAGCTTCCACGTCGATGGGCGCAAGGCGGCGGACGGCTTCTACGCCCTGGCCCTCGCGGCCCGAAGCCGGAACGTAGCCCTGGACGGGCGCGGGCAGGCGGATCTCGGCCGTCGCGCCACCGGCCCCCACGGCGTGGCCATCGACCTGCGCGTCGCCGACCCGAGCCGGATCGCGGCCTTTCCGAAGATGGGCCCGGCGCGCCTGAAAGCCGGCTTGGGCGGCGACGCCAAGCGGTGGGTCGTGAAGGGCGCCTTCAGCGTCGATCGCCCTTCCGCCGGCGATTTCAGCTTGGCGCGCCTTTCCGGACCCATCCGCGTGGAAGGCCGGCGCGGCGAAACCGCGGTG
>JACDGF010000405.1 GCA_013815405.1 Caulobacteraceae bacterium
GCGCGACACCGCCCACTCGACGGGGAGGCCGTCGGCGCGGGCGAACGTCGGGGCGGCGGGCGAGGGCATCGGCGCGCAATGTGGGGCGCCAAGTCCCTGGCGCAAAGCGCGTCCTTCCCAAGCCTTGCCCCATTTGCTACGCCGCGCGGCTCACGCACGTCGCGGTCGTGGCGGAATTGGTAGACGCGCAGCGTTGAGGTCGCTGTGGGGTAACTCCCGTGGAAGTTCGAGTCTTCTCGACCGCACCAGTGATCAGCGCCCCGCTCGCGAGTGAAGAGCGGCCGTGCTAGACGACGCCCCATGATCCCCAACCACGGCCCGATGATGGAGTTCGGCCTGGGCGAGACGGCCGACGCCATCCGCGAAACCACCGCGAGGTTCGCGGCCGACCGCATCGCCCCTCTGGCCGCGGAGATCGACGCCTCCAACACCTTTCCACGCGAGCTCTGGCCGGCGATGGGCGCCCTGGGCCTGCACGGCATCACGGTGGAGGAGGACTTCGGCGGCCTGGGGCTGGGCTATCTGGACCATGTGGTGGCGATGGAGGAGGTTTCCCGCGCCTCGGCCTCGGTGGGCCTCAGCTACGGCGCCCATTCCAACCTCTGCGTCAACCAGCTCCGCCGCTGGGGCTCGGAGGAACAGAAGCGGCGCTATCTGCCGGATTTGATCAGCGGCGAACATGTCGGCGCCCTGGCCATGAGCGAGGCCGGGGCGGGGTCGGATGTGATCGGCATGAGCCTGCGGGCCGAACGGCGCGGTGACTGCTATGTCCTGAACGGGACCAAGTTCTGGATCACCAACGGCCCGCACGCCGACACTCTGGTGGTCTACGCCAAGACCGATGCTGGGGGCGAAAACCGGGGCGTCACCGCCTTCGTGGTTG
The DNA here is from genome assembly GCA_013815405.1 of Caulobacteraceae bacterium. Classification (GTDB taxonomy): domain Bacteria; phylum Pseudomonadota; class Alphaproteobacteria; order Caulobacterales; family Caulobacteraceae; genus Acaudatibacter. The sequence continues at coordinate 884 of JACDGF010000405.1, forward strand.
AAAAGGGGTTCGCGGGATTCTCGGCGTCCAAGAAGCTCGACAAGATCGGCATGCGCGGCTCCGACACCGCCGAGCTGGTGTTCGAGGAGTGCGAGGTTCCGGAAGAAAACGTGCTGGGCCCGGTGGGCGGCGGGGCCGGGGTGCTGATGAGCGGGCTCGACTATGAGCGCACCGTGCTCGCCGGCGGGCCGCTGGGGATCATGCAGGCCTGCCTGGACGCGGTCCTGCCCTATGTGCGCGAGCGCAAGCAGTTCGGCCGGCCGGTCGGGACCTTCCAGCTGATGCAGGGCAAGATCGCCGACATGTACGTCGCCCTCAACTCCGCTCGCGCCTATGTCTACGCCGTGGCTAGGGCCTGCGACCTGGGCGCGACCACCAGGTTCGACGCGGCCGGCGCCATTCTCCTGGCCTCGGAGAACGCCGTGCGCTGCTCCCTGGAAGCCATCCAGGCCCTGGGCGGCGCGGGCTACCTCAGGGAATTCCCCGTCGAACGCTATCTGCGCGACGCCAAGCTCTACGACATCGGCGCCGGCACCAACGAGATCCGGCGGTTCCTGATCGGGCGGGAGCTCGTGGGGGCGTGAGCGGCCAAATCAAAGGGCCGCCCCGATTTGCCGGGACGGCCCTTTCATCGTCGTGACCGCGGTGGTCTCGGGCTCGGGGCCCGATGAACCGCGACCTAATTCCTTCGAGCGTCAGGACGCCGTCAGGAGCGAACCTCGATCTTAAGGCTCCAGGTCGCTTGCGACCGCGGTTGGAGACAATGAGACACTGGACCACCTCCTTTCAGCTGTTGAGACAGGGCGTTCATTATGGCGGGGTTTTCCCCGAGTCGCAAACGCCTCGTCGCCTTGACATCATTCGGGCCCCATGCGCCCCTCCGCGCCTTTTGCAAGAGCCGCCCCCAGAGACCTTTGACGATGCACGCCTATCGCACCCACACCTGCGGCGCCCTGCGGCTCGCCGACACGGGCGAGACGGTGCGCCTGTCGGGCTGGATCCATCGCAAGCGCGATCACGGCGGCCTGCTGTTCGTGGACCTGCGTGACCATTACGGCCTTACCCAGCTGGTCGCCCATCCGGGCGCGCCCGCCTTCGAGGCCCTGGAGAACCTGCGCGCGGAGAGCGTCGTACGCGTCGACGGCGAGGCGGTGGCGCGAACGCCGGAAACCGTGAATCCGAACCTGCCGACGGGCGAGATCGAGGTGCGGGCGCGGGAGGTGACCATCCTTTCCGAAGCCGCCGAACTGCCCCTGCCGGTGTTCGGCGAGCCGGACTATCCGGAGGACATCCGCCTGGCCCATCGCTATCTCGACCTTCGGCGCGAGACCCTGCACCGCGACATCGTCCTGCGCTCGAAGGTGATCGATTCCATTCGCCGGCGCATGGTCGATCAGGGGTTCATCGAGTTCCAGACCCCGATCCTCACCGCCTCCAGCCCCGAGGGCGCGCGCGACTTCCTCACCCCCTCGCGCCTGCATCCGGGCAAGTTCTACGCCCTTCCCCAGGCGCCCCAGCAGTTCAAGCAGCTCTTGATGGTGGCCGGCTTCGACCGCTATTTCCAGATCGCCCCCTGCTTTCGCGACGAGGACCCCCGGGCGGACCGTTCGCTGGAATTCTACCAGCTCGACGTGGAGATGAGCTTCGTCACCCAGGAGGACATCTTCGCCGCCATCGAGCCGGTCCTGCACGGCGTGTTCACCGAGTTCGCGGCGGGCAAGCCGGTGACGCCCTATCCCTTTCCCCGCATCGCCTGGCGGGAGGCGATCGCGCGGTACGGCACGGACAAGCCCGATCTGCGCAACCCCCTCGTCATGCGGGATGTGTCGGAGGCTTTCCGCAGCGGCGGCTTTGGCCTCTTCGCGCGGATGCTGGAGGCGCCCAAGGCCGCCATATGGGCGATTCCGGCGCCGGGCGGGGGTTCGCGGGCTTTTTGCGACCGCATGAACGCCTGGGCCCAGGC
>JACDGF010000014.1 GCA_013815405.1 Caulobacteraceae bacterium
GCCCTGGCCCGCGCGCCCGATCTCGCCGAATGGCAGGATGCCGCTTGGCGCGCGCGGCAAGGCTGGCCCTCCTGGCGGGACGCCCTGCACGCCCTGCATTCGCCCGCCGGGGAGGAAGATGTCTCGCTCCAGGCGCGACATCGCCGCCGCCTGGCCTTCGACGAGCTGCTGGCGCACCAGCTGGCCCTGGCGCGGGGCAAACAGGCCCGGCGCGCCAAGCCGGCCGCCGCCATCCCCGCCAGCGACCTGGCCGTCAGCGCCCTGGCCGCCCTCTCCTTCCGCCTCACCGGCGCCCAGGAAAGGACGTTGCGGGAGATCCGCGCGGATCTCGCCTCGGGCCAGCGGATGGCCCGCCTGATCCAGGGCGACGTCGGCGCCGGCAAGACCGTCGTGGCGCTGCTGGCGATGATCGACACGGCGGCGGCGGGCCGGCAGTCGGTGCTGATGGCGCCCACCGAGATCCTCGCTCGGCAGCACTTCGCAACGATCACCAGCGCCCTCAAGGCGTTAGGTATTGCCTCTATATTGTTGACGGGTCGCGACAAAGGGACCGTACGGTCCGATAAGCTGGCCGCATTGGCGGACGGCGGCGCAACCGTGATCGTGGGCACCCACGCCCTCTTCCAGGACGACGTCGCCTTCCACGACCTAGCGCTGGCCGTTATCGACGAGCAGCACCGCTTCGGGGTTTCCGAGCGCGGGCGCCTGCTGGCCAAGGGCGGGAGCGTCCACACCCTGGCCATGTCCGCGACGCCCATCCCGCGGACCTTGGAACTGACCCTGTTCGGCGACCTGGATGTCTCCCGCCTCGATGAAAAGCCCCCCGGCCGCCCGCCCGTGGCGACGCGCGCCGCGCCGATGCCGCGCCTGGGAGAAGTGGTCGATCGGCTGGAGACGGCCGTCATGAGCGGCGCCCAGGCGTTCTGGATCTGCCCGCTGGTCGCCGAATCGGAGGTCGCCGATTTGGCCGCCGCCGAAGCGCGCGCCCAAGCCCTGCGTGAGGTGTTCGGCGAGCGCCTGGGCCTGGTCCATGGGCGCCTGCCCGCCGCCCAAAAGGATCAGGTGATGGAGGATTTCGCCGCCGGCCGGCTCTCGGTCCTGGTGGCCACCACGGTGGTCGAGGTGGGAGTCGATGTCCCGACCGCCAGCATCATGATCATCGAGCAGGCCGAACGCTTCGGCCTGGCTCAGCTGCACCAATTGCGCGGACGCGTGGGCCGGGGCGCCGCCGAAAGCAGTTGCGTGCTGCTCTACGACCCGCCGCTCACCGATGTCGCCCAGCGCCGGCTGGACATCCTTCGCCGCACCGACGACGGATTCCTGATCGCCGAGAGGGATCTGGAGCTGCGCGGCGGCGGCGATCCCCTGGGCCTGCGGCAAAGCGGCTTTCCCGCCTACCGGCTGGCCGACCCGGTCGCCCATCGCGACCTCATCGCCCCCGCGGCCGACGACGCCCGCCTGATCCTGGCGCGCGACCCCGGCCTGACCTCGGCCCGCGGCGCCGCCGTGCGGGTGCTGTGCGAGCTCTTCGATTGGCGGGCGGACGGGGCGCTCACCGAAGCGGGGTGAAGCGCGCCGTGGCCGCGCGCGGCGTCCTCCAGGCCGCCACCCGCCTGACCGCGTCGGCCTCGAGATTGGCATAGAAGATGTTGTAGGGGGGGACCTTCAGGCGCTCCGCCCAGGCGCCCGACGGGCGCAGGGAGGCCGATCTGGGCCGGGTCACGCGCAGGACGCCGCCGTCGCACCGGGCGCCCGCCTGGCGGACCATGAAGGCCGGCCGCGTCTCCCATTCCAGACCGGTGGCGTTGGCGGCGCCCAGGTTCAGCCTGGCGGGCGCGTCGGCGTCCGTCGCGGCGCCCAGGATCGGGTTGACGCACAGCGCCCGGCGGCCCGTGAGGCCGACGAGCTTGCCGTCGCCGTTCCACACCACGGTTCGATCCAGGATCCGGGAGGCGCGCCCGATATCCCCCCGCCGCACCGAAACCCAGGCCAGAACGCAGCCGGCCTGATCCGGGACCGCGCACATCGGCGTCGCCGAGGCCGCCGCGTGATCCTTGAGAGGTTCGACCGTCTCGACCAGATAGGCGGCGACCAGCCGTGATTTGACCGCCGGGTCGGAGGCGATCTCCTCGCGCAGCAACCTGGACGACAGGGTCCCACCCTGTTCGACCCCCACCAATAGGAAGGGCCGGCCCCGGCTCAGGTGACGCAGGAAGTAGTGAAACGCGGCGCGTACGTCGCCATAGGCGAACTGGCGCGCCTCGACCGCATCGTCGAACAAGGTGAGGGAGGTGTAGAGGCTGGCCTGGCGATAGCGCGGCGCGAACACCCGTCCGGCGCCGGCGAAGGGCGCGGCGTAGTTGGGCAGCATCACCCGCGTCAGGACGCCCGACGCCTTCGCATCGTCGATCGGTCCGTTCCAGTCCCTGCCGCCGTCGAAGGTGGTGGGGTGGACGAAAAACACATCGGCCGGAGGCTCGCCGGCCATCGGGGGGCCGGGTAAAAGGGCCCATGAAGACGGTTTGGCGTAGGCGGGCGGTGGCGGGGGCCGATAGACCGCGAAGGGCACCTTAGGATCCAGCAGCGCTTCGAGGATGTCGTCGCGCCAGATCGCCAGGGCGGCGACCACCACGAGGAGGACTCCGCCGCCCGCGATCGCGAGCCAGAACCTCAGTCGGTCGCGTCGGGCCATGATGGCGTTGGCGCTGGCGATCAAAGCATCGCGCCGACGTTAACCCTCGCGGCGCTCATCGGTACGGGTCCGGCCGCGACAGGTAATTTCCCACATAGTCGGCGACGCCGTCCTCCAGGCGGGTGATCGCGCCCTTCCAGCCAGCCTGGCGTAACCGGTCCATCGGCGCTTTGGTGAAATACTGATAATTGTCGCGCAAAGCCTCGGGGACGTCGATGTATTCGATCCGCAGCGCGCGCCCCGCCGCCTTGAACACCGCCTCGGCCAGGTCGTTGAACGTCCGCGCCTCCCCCGAGCCGAGATTGAAGATCCCATTGACCGTCCCCTCGCCCACCAGCCACGCGACGACCTCCGCCACGTCGCGGACATAGACGAAATCGCGCATCTGGCCGCCGTCGGGATAGTCCGGGTGAAGGGAGCGGAACAGCCTGACGCCGCGGCCCGCCGCCACACCCGGCCAGATCTGGGAGGCCACCGACCTCATGACGCCTTTGTGCTCCTCGTTGGGGCCATAGACGTTGAACAGCTTCAGGCCGGCCCAGCGGGGCGGGGCGCGGCCCCGCGCCGCCTGGCGCGCGACGAAGACGTCGAACAGGGCCTTGGACCAGCCATAGACATTCAGTGGCCGCAAGCCCGCCAGATGTTCGAGGTCCTCCGCATCGTCGAAACCGAGCGACCCGTCGCCGTATACGGCGGCCGACGAGGCGTAGATGAACCGGCGTTGGCGGTCGGCGCACCACCGGAAGAGGTCTCGCGAAAGGCCGAAGTTGGCGGCCAGGACCTTGTCCGCGTCGGGTTCGATGGTCGAGGAGACGGCGCCCATGTGGATCACCGCCTCCAGCGGGCCCCCGTGCGCCGCCAGCCAGGCCCACAGGTCCTCGGGCGCCACCAGGTCCGCGATCGGGTGCTTGGCCAGGTTGCGCCATTTGCCGGTCGAGCTGTCGCCCAGGCGGTCGCAAACGACGACGTCGAGCGAGCGGTCCCGCGCCAAAGCGGCGACGATGTTGGACCCGATGAAACCGGCGCCGCCGGTCACGAGGACGGCGGGGTGCGTCATTCGCCTTGCGCGAACCGTCGCAGGGTGGCGCTGGTGGAGTGCCCTTCGACGAAAGTGGCGAGACGCAACTCGCCGCCGTAGCCGGTGACGGCCCCGTGGCCGACGACATCCTCGATCCGGTAGTCACCGCCCTTGACCAGGATGTCGGGGCGCGCGGCGTCGATGAGGGCCTGGGGCGTATCCTCGTCGAACGGGACCACCAGGTCCACGCAGGCAAGGCCGGCCAGCACCAGGGCCCGCGCGTCCAGATCGTTGACCGGCCTGCCGCGCCCCTTGGCGGCCCGCACCGAACGGTCGGTGTTGAGGCCGACGATCAGCCGGTCGCACCAGCCTTTCGCCTGGGTGAGGTAGGCGATGTGGCCCGGGTGGAGGATATCGAAACAGCCGTTGGTGAAGCCGATCTTCAGCCCCCATCGGCGCCAGCGGGCGACTTCCTCCACCATCCGGTGGGCCGTGGCGATCTTGGCCCGCGACGGATCCCGCCGGCTTCTCACCTCGGCGTCGATCAACTCTCCGGGAGAGACGGTCGCCGTCCCCGGCTTTTCCACCGCGACGCTGGACGCCAGCAAGGCCAGTTCGATCGCCTGGACCAGGTTCGCGCCGCCGGCCAGGGCCAGGCCCAGGGCCGCCAGGGCGGTGTCGCCAGCGCCGGAACTGTCGGCGACATCGCGCGGCGCGCGGCGGAAGTGGCGCACGGCCTGGCCCCTCGCCGCCAGCGACATCCCCTGGGCCGCGCGGGTCACCAGGATGGCGCCGCTGCCGCAGAGGCCCAAGGCGACCTCGAGCGCCGCCTCGATCTCTTCGTCCGTGCCGGTCGGCATGTCGGTGGCGTAGGCGAGTTCGCCCGCGTTGGGCTTGACGATGTCCGCCGAGCCGTAGCGGTCGAAGCCCCGCGCCTTTGAATCGATAACAAGGATCGCGCGTTCCGCCCTCGCCGCCGCCAGACAGGCCTCGACGACACGCGGTGTCGCCACGCCTTTTCCGTAGTCCGAGAGCAGGATCGCCCCCGCGCCCCTCGCGGCCTCGCGCACGGTGTGGATCACGCGCTGTTCGATCTCGCCGGAGATGGGGGCGACGTCCTCCAGATCCACGCGCAGCAATTGCTGGCCGCCGCAGACGAAACGGGTCTTCACCGTCGTGGGCCGGGCCGGATCGGTGAGCAGGAACCCTTCGATGGCGCTTTCCGCGCCGATCAGGGCCAGGGCCTCGTGCGCCGCGGCGTCGTCGCCGACCGCGCCGATCAGGGTCGCGACGCCCCCCAGCGCGGCAAGGTTGCGCGCGACATTGCCGGCGGCGCCGAGCATAACGGTTTCGCGGGTCCGGCTGAGAACCGCGATCGGCGCCTCGGCCGAAACCCGGCTGACGTCGCCATAGACGAAACGATCGACCATCAGATCACCGATCGCGACGACCCGCGCGCCGGCCGCGGTCGTCAGCAGATCCTGCAGGGCCGACACGTCCATGGCGCGCAGCGTCTGCCCCCTGCCGCGAAGGCGGTCAAGCCGGCGGGCGGCGCTTGGCCAGGGCGTCATAGTCGAGCAGATCCGCGACCAGGCTTTCGAAGTCCCGCAAGGGAACCATGGTCGGCCCGTCCGACGGCGCCTTGTCCGGATCGGGGTGGGTCTCCATGAACACCGCCGCCACTCCCACCGCCACGGCGGCCCGGGCGAGGACCGCGACGAACCGGCGCTCGCCGCCGGAGCGGTCGCCCTCCCCGCCCGGCCGCATGACCGAGTGGGTGGCGTCGAACACCACGGGGCAGCCGATCTCCTTGAGGATCGGCAGGGCGCGCAGGTCGGAAACCAGGGCGTTGTAGCCGAAGGAGACCCCGCGTTCGCAGGCCATGACATCGGGGTTGCCCGCGCCCGTGACCTTGGCGATCACGTTCCTCATGTCCCACGGGGCCAGGAACTGCCCCTTCTTGATGTTGATCGCGGCGCCGGTGCGGGCGGCGGCCACGATGAGATCGGTCTGCCGGCAGAGAAAGGCCGGGATCTGCAGGATGTCCACCGCCTCGGCGGCCGGCGCGCACTGCCCGATCTCATGCACATCGGTGAGCACCGGCAGGCCGACGGCCTCGCGGATCTCAGCGAAGATCGGCAGGGCCTGGGCCAGCCCCACGCCCCGCGCCGCCCCGCCCGAGGTGCGGTTGGCCTTGTCGAAGGACGTCTTGTAGATCAGGTCGATGTCGAGCCGATCGGCGATCTCCCTCAGGGCCCCCGCGGTTTCGAGGGCGTGCTGGCGGCTTTCGAGCTGGCAGGGCCCGGCGATGATCGCCAGCCGCTCGCCGTTGCCGATCCGCGCGCCGCGCCCGGTCTTCGCCTTGACCTCCACGACGGCGTTGGGCTGCATGGCCTGGGGCGATGTCCTGATCCGGCGGCGGGCGCGCGGCGTAGAACTGAAACAAAGGGGCGCTCGACGCAAGGTCGGCCGTCGGAGCCGCCGCGCCCATGCCTGACTCCGCCCCGGTCATCGTCTGGTTTCGCCAGGACCTGCGTCTCCGCGACAACCCCGCCCTGACCGACGCCGCCGGGCTCGGGCGCCCGGTCATCCCCCTCTACATCCTTGATGAAACGGCCGACGTCCGCCGCCCTGGAGCAGCCTCGCGCTGGTGGCTGGACAAGTCGCTTCGCGCGCTTGGCAAAGACATCGAAGCCCTGGGCGGCCGCCTGATCCTGCGCCGCGGCCCCGCGGCCCGCATTCTGGCCGAGCTCGTCGCCGAGACGGGCGCCGAGGCGGTCCGCTGGAGCCGGCTCTATGACGCCGCCTCGGTGGCGCGAGACGTGGCGATCAAGGCGAAACTGGCGAAGGCGGGCGTGGAATGCCGGTCGTTCAACGCCGCGCTCCTCAACGAGCCCTGGGAGGTCAAGACCGGCGCCGGCGGCGACTATCGTGTGTTCACGCCCTACTGGCGCACGGCGCGCGCGCCGGCGGGAGATCGGGCGCCGACGGGGCGGCCCGGCAAGCTCCGAGCCCCGGCCGGAAACACCGGCTCCGATCCGCTGGCGAGCTGGAGCCTGCATCCCACGGCGCCCGACTGGTCGAAGGGGTTCGAGGACTGGGCGCCGGGAGAGGCTGGCGCTCAAAGACGCCTGGACGGCTTTCTGGACGACGTCGCGTGCCGCTATGCGACTGGCCGCGACAAGCCGGCGGTCGCCGGAACGTCCCAGCTTTCACCCCATCTTCATTTCGGCGAGATCGGGCCACGCCAGATCTGGGCGGCCGTTCAGGGCGCCGCGGTGCGCCAGCAGGCCTCACACCCGCAGGTCGAGACCTTCCTTGAGGAACTCGGGTGGCGTGAATTCAACCACCATGTCTTCTACCATCACCCGAACCTGACCGGGCAAAACCTCGATTCCGCCTTCGACGCCTTCCCTTGGCGCGAGGACGCCGAAGGCCTTATGGCATGGCGTCGGGGCCGCACGGGTTTTCCCATTGTCGACGCCGGCATGCGACAGCTTTGGGCGACCGGCTGGATGCACAATCGCGTGCGCATGATCGCCGCCTCTTTCCTGGTCAAGGACCTAATGATCGACTGGCGGATCGGCGAAGCCTGGTTCTGGGACACGCTGGTCGACGCCGACCTCGCCAACAACGTTCTCAACTGGCAGTGGGTGGCCGGGTCCGGGGCGGACGCGGCGCCGTATTTCCGCGTATTCAATCCGACCCTGCAGGGCCGGACGTTCGATCCGGACGGAGACTATGTCCGCCGTTGGGTTCCCGAACTCGCCGGCCTGCCGGGCTCAGTCATTCACGAGCCGTGGCGGGTCCCGCCGGAGGCCTTGGCGAAGGCGGGCGTCGAACCGGGAGTCGACTATCCGATTCCGATCATCGACCACGTCTCGGCGCGCAAACGCGCCCTGGCCGCCTATCGAGGCCTTCGCTCATGACTCCCTTCGGCTTCGCGAACGATGGTAGGGTGATGGCCGCGACGAGGGATGACCCACCGGAGAGCGACATGGCCCCCCCCGCCATCGCCCTGGACGACCTGGAACTGAAAAAATCCCCGGCTGCCTTCCGCACCGCTCTTTCCATCGCCCGCGACAACTGGGACGTCGGCTCGCTGACCTTCGTCCTGCCCTCGGGCCGCGAATTGCGCCTCGAGGGGCGCGCGCCAGGGCCGGAGGGGCGCCTCGTCATCCACGACTTCCGGTTCGTCGGTCGTGTGCTGGCTTCGGCGGACATCGGCTTTGGCGAGGGTTTCATGGCCGGGGAATGGGACACTCCGGATCTCTCCGCCCTGCTGGAGGCGTTCAGTCTCAATTTCGATCGGCTGCGCAGGCTGGTCGAGGGTAATCCGCTGATGCGAACGGTGAACTTCGTCTCTCATTTCCTTCACCGCAACAGCCGTCGAGGGGCGCGCCGCAATATCCACGCCCACTACGACCTGGGAAACGCCTTCTATGCGCGCTGGCTCGATCCGAGCATGACCTATTCCTCCGCCCGCTACGAACGCCCCGGCCAGTCCCTGGGAGAGGCCCAGCACAACAAATACGTGAGCCTGGCCAGGGACATCGGGCTCGAGGCGCGCCACCACGTCCTGGAGATCGGCTGCGGCTGGGGCGGCTTCGCCGAATTCGCCGCCCGCGAGGTGGGCGCCCGCGTGACCGGCGTCACCCTCTCGCCGGCGCAGCATGAATTCGCCCGCAAGCGCCTGTTCGACCAGGGCCTGGCCGACAAGGCCGACATCCGCCTGATCGACTACCGCGATGTCGCGGGCAAGTTCGATCGCGTCGCCTCCATCGAGATGTTCGAGGCCGTCGGCGAGACTTATTGGCCGGCCTATTTTCGCAAGGTCCGCGACGTCCTCTCGCCCGGCGGTCTCGCCGGCCTGCAGATCATCACCATCCGCGACGAGCTCTTCTCCGTCTATCGCGCGCGGTCGGACTTTCTACGCAAGTACATCTTCCCCGGCGGGATGCTCCCCAGCGAAACGCGGCTGCGCGAGGAAACCGATCGCGCGGGCCTCGAGTGGAACGCCGTGGTCCGCTTCGGCCAGAACTACGCCGACACCCTCGCCGAATGGGGTCGCCGGTTCGAGGCGGCCTGGGAGGAGATCCGGGCCATGGGGTTCGATGAGCGGTTTCGCCGGTTGTGGCGGTTCTACCTGAGCTATTGCGAGGCGGGGTTCCGCGCCGAGCGGACCAATGTGGTGCAGCTCAGCCTGGCGAGGCGATGAGGCGAGATTTTCCCTTGCGCCCCGGTTCGGCCGCCGCGATCTAGGATCGATGTCGTCTCCCGCCGTCCTTCCCAGCGTTATCGACGCCATCGGCCACACACCCTTGATCCGCCTGCGCCGCGCGAGCGCGGCGACGGGATGCGAGATCCTGGGCAAGGCCGAGTTCATGAATCCGGGGCAGTCGGTCAAGGACCGGGCCGCCCTCTACATCATTCGCGACGCGGAGCGGCGGGGCTGCTTGAGGCCCGGTGGCCGGATTGTCGAAGGCACCGCCGGCAATACCGGCATCGGCCTGGCCATGGTCGCCGGCGCGCTGGGCTACCGGACCACGGTGGTCATCCCCCGCACCCAGAGCCAGGAGAAGAAGGACGCCATCCGCCTGATGGGGGCCGAACTCATCGAGGTCGATGCCGTCCCCTACGCCAACTCCGAAAACTATGTGCGCTATTCGGGGCGCCTGGCCGACGAACTCGCCGCCCGAGAGCCGGCCGGCGCGGTGTGGGCCAATCAGTTCGACAACCTCGCCAACCGCGCGGCCCACGCCGAGACCACCGGCCCGGAGATCTGGGCCCAGACCGGCGGCAGGGTGGACGGCTTCATCTGCGCCGTGGGTTCGGGCGGGACCCTGGCCGGGGTCGCCCTGGCCCTTCGCGCCAGGAATCCCAAGGTCGCCATCGGGCTGGCCGACCCCCATGGCGCGGCGCTTTACCAGTGGTACGCTCACGGCGAGCTGAAATCGGAGGGCAGTTCGATCAGCGAAGGAATCGGCCAGGGCCGGATCACGGCCAACCTGGAAGGGCTCGCCGTCGACCACGCCTATCGGATCTCCGACACCGAAATGCTCGAGGCGATCTTCGATCTTGGTCTTCACGAGGGCCTGGTCATGGGCGGGTCCACCGGGATCAACGTCGCCGGCGCCATTCGACTGGCCCGGGACCTGGGCCCGGGTCACACCATCGTGACCGTTCTGTGCGATCAGGGGTCCCGCTACCAAAGCAAGATCTTCAACCCGGCCTTCCTCGAGGAGCGCGGCTTGCCGACGCCGCCGTGGCTGTGATGGCCCAGGACCCGCTCGTCGCCACGGCCTGGCTCGCCGAGCATCTGGACGATCCCGACCTGGTGGTGATCGACGCCACCTGGTTCATGCCCGACGTCGGGCGCGACGCCCGCGCCGAATATGCGCAACGGCACATTCCAGGCGCCGTCTTCTTCGGCATCGATGAGATTTGCGACCCCGCCAGCGCTCTGCCGCACATGCTCAGCCCGCCGGCCGACTTCGCCGTCGCGGCCCGGCGACTGGGCGTGAACGCGGCCTCCCGGGTGGTGGTCTATGACGCCCATGGCCTGTTCTCGGCTCCGCGGGTCTGGTGGAATTTCCGCGTCATGGGTCATGGGGCCGTCTTCGTCCTTGACGGCGGCCTGCCCTGTTGGATCGCCGAGGGGCGGCCGCTCGAAACCGGCTGGCGCGAGGCGCCGCACGGGGATTTCAAGGCGCGATTGAATTCCTCCCTGGTTCGCGACCTGGAGGCCGTGCGCGAAGCGATCGACTCGGGCCGTGAACAGCTCATCGACGCCCGCTCGGCGGGGCGGTTCAATGGGACGGCCCCCGGGCCGCGGGCCGATCTTCGTTCGGGGCATATGCCCGGGGCGCGCAATGTCCCGTGGTCGGACCTCATCTCGCCCGATGGCGCTCTCCGCCCAGACGCGGACCTGCGCGCCGCCTTCCTGTCGGCGGGGGTGGACCTGGCCGCGCCGATCACCACCAGCTGCGGTTCGGGAATCACCGCCGCCCTGGCGGCGCTCGCCCTGGCGAAGCTGGGCCGGGGCGACGTAGCGGTCTACGACGGATCCTGGGTCGAATGGGGCGCCCGAAACGATACCCGTATGGAGCGCGGTGGCGCGGGAGGCGCGGAAGCCACCCGCGTGATCCGTTCCGGCCGGCCGCCCGGCCATTTCAGCCGAACGGTTGGGCCGTCGATCGAAAAGGGGTCCACGGTCCTGATGCCCGACGCCGCCTCGCTCTACGACCACCGCCAGGCGACCTATGGCCGCGGCGGCCTGGCCACCCACGACGCCCTGATGTCCGCGCTGGTCGAGCTGGAGAGCGCCGCGGCGGCGCGCCTGTTTCCCTCGGGCCTGGCCGCCATGACCGGCGCCATGCTGGCGGTGCTGAAGGCCGGCGACGAGGTTCTGGTCACCGATGCGGTCTACAAGCCGACCCGGCGGTTCTGCGACCGGGTGCTGACGCGCTTTGGCGTCGGCGTGCGCTACTATGCGCCCAGGACCGCGCCCGACACCCTGATGGCCATGGCCGGACCCGCGACCCGGCTGATCGTGATGGAGTCGCCCGGCTCCCTGACCTTGGAAATGCAGGACGTCCCGGCCATCGCCGGCCTGGCCCGGTCGCGCGGCCTGCTCACCCTGATGGACAACACCTGGGCGGCCAGCCTCCACTTCAAGCCCCTGGACCACGGCGTCGACCTGTCCGTCCAGGCCCTGACGAAATACGTCGCCGGCCATTCCGATGTGTTCATGGGCTGCGCCGCCACCCGAGACCCGCGCCTCGCCGAGGCCCTCGATCACGCCATCTGGGACTTCGGCTGGGCGGTTTCACCGGAGGACGCCTACCAAGTGCTGCGCGGCCTGCGCACCCTTCCCACCCGAATGGCGCGCCACCAAGCCAGCGGCCTGACCATCGCCGCCTGGCTGCGTGGCCAGCCGCGCATCGCCCAGATCCTGCACCCGGCCCTCCCCGGATCGCCGGATCATGAGCTGTGGCGGCGGGACTACGCCGGCGCCGCGGGCCTGTTCTCCGTGGTGTTCGAGCCCTGCCCCGCCCGCGCGGTCCGCGTCTTCCTCGACGCCTTGAGGTTGTTCGGGCTGGGCTTCTCGTGGGGTGGATTCGAGAGCCTCGCCCTGGATTGCGACCCGCAGTTCGGTGTCCGCGTCCAACGCCCTGCCTTCGCCGGCCCGGCCGTGCGCCTCGGCATCGGTCTGGAAGACCCCCAAGATCTCATCGCCGACCTGCAACGGGGTTTCGAGGCGATGGATCAGTCCCCGCCCGAATAAATCACCCGATTTTGGGAGAAAGGTCGCCCGCCCGCATGGCGACCCCGGCAGGACTCGAACCTGCAACCGTCCGCTTAGAAGGCGGATGCTCTATCCGGTTGAGCTACGGGGTCCGATGGCCGCTCAATGCGTCCACGGCTGCTTGCGATGAAAGGCGAAGTTATCCGCGTAGGCCTTTATGATCCTTTTGGGTTCCTTGTCCGCCAGCACTTCGAAGGCGATGCCGTGACGCTGCGCGTAGGCGACGGCCTCCTCGCGCGTGTCGAAGCTCATGCGCACCTGGCCGTTCATGTCCGTGGACTGCGTCCAGCCCATCAACGGGTCCGGACGCCGCGCGGACGAGGGCGCGAACTCCAGAAGCCAGAAGCGGGTTCTGGCCTTTCCCGACTGCATCGCCGTCTTGGCGGGTCGAAAAATTCGCGCGAGCATGGCGGTGTCCCAACAGGGGTTGGTCGGGGCGGCAGGATTCGAACCTGCGACCCTCTGCTCCCAAAGCAGATGCGCTACCAGGCTGCGCCACGCCCCGATCGGCCGTCGAAGGTCGCGGCGTCTCTTGCCACGCGCCGCGGCGCCACGCAACGCGCGGCTCTCAACCGATCCGCCGGCGCATGAGCTTGAACACCCCGCTCGCGCGCGCCAAGTCGCGACCGCCGATGTGGGCGTGGCCCTCCGCGAAGGCGATGTCGCGGCTGACGCGAGTCGCCCTGGCCTCGCCCAGGACCCAGTCGCCGGCCCGGCCCATGTCGAGGAAATCGATGGAAAGATGAATGGTGACCGGCGTGGCCCGCGCCGCCCGCGCCGCCGCCGACGCCAGCAGCCCGTCGAGGAACGCCGAGAGCATGCCGCCATGGATCAGGCCCAGGCCGTTGCAGTGCCGCTTTTGGGCGAAGAACGCCTGCTCGGCCCCCCGCGGTGTGATGCGATGGAAATAGGGCCCGTTGTGAGCCGAAAACGCCCCGCGATCGGCCGACGCCACGAACCCCTCCGGCGGCGGTGGAGGGGCGCCCGGCGGCGGTGTCAACGCCCGAAGATCCGATGACGCACCTGGTCGCCCGGCTGGGCCCCGATCTCGGCGGTGCGGCCTCCGCGGAGTTCCAGCACGCCCAGGGCGTCGCCGCCCGCGGGAATCGGAGTCGTCGAGAGGGGAACCGCGTCGCGGGTGATGGAAATGACGTGGCCGTCTCCCCCCACGAACAGCATATCCAGGGGGATCAGGGTGTTTTTCATCCAGAAGGCCACCGGGCCGGCTCGCTTGAAATCGAACAGCATGCCGCGATCGGCCGCCAGGGTCTTGCGGAACATCAGCCCCTTTTCGCGCGCGGCGTCGGTGTCGGCGATTTCGACCTTGAAGTGGAAGACCCCGTGCGCGGTGACGACGTCGAGATCCTCGACCGCCAGCGTCTTGGTTCGCGCATCGGCGGCGAAAGCGGTCACCAGCGCCAGAGCGGCCAGGGCGCCCGGCAATGACCGGCGAAGGACGGGGCTCACCCTGGGCGCCTCGGCTCTCAACGACGGGCCTAGACCAAGCCCAGTTCGATCTCCGCCACGACCAAGCCCTTGGGGCCCTCGGCGAACCGGACCTTCACGTCGTCGCCTGGCTGGAGATCCTCCAGGCCGCCGCGGCGCAAGGT
>JACDGF010000015.1 GCA_013815405.1 Caulobacteraceae bacterium
GGATTCGGTCGACTGGCATTCGGTGACCAGCTGGGTCGGGTCGGCCTTGATGTAGGTGGTCTGGTATTCGTAGGGCTTGTCGACGGGCTTGAGCAGCACCGCCACGAACTCGGCCTCCTTCTTGTCGGCCCCGAAAGTGAACTGGCTGTCGACCGGATGGCCGTTGGCGTCGTCGTCCGGATAGCGGATAGCCACCTGGACCTGGGGCGTCTTGGTGAAATCGACGCTGCCGATCGCCAGGCCCACATAGAGGATGCCCAGGGCGTTGGCGTTGATCGTGACCTGGGCGTTGTTGGTCTTCACCAGCGGCGCCCGGTAGGGCTGGCTCTGGTCCAGATAGTTGACGCTGAACGAATAGGCGTAGCCCATGTCGCCGTGGGCGGTGTCGGAATCGAACTTGCCGATGTCGTCCGGCTTGGTGAAGTGGAAGTCCTTGATCGTCGCCGGATTGAGCTTGGTGTATTCGCAGTGGACGTCGACGCTGTGGATCTGGAATCGCTCGAAATCGGCGTTGATCGCGAACGACGAGTGGATCTGGGCGAAGAACGGGTCGTTGGCGTCGATCTCGGCGAAGAAGTCCTGCCATTTGAAGCCCATGTCGGTGATGTTGGGCAGGGTGCCTTGCGGGATGATGTGGAAGTCCACCGCCTCCTTTTCGGTGAACCAGCGGTCGAAGCTGCTGGATTCGCTTATGTTTTTGGTTTTGTCGATATGATCCATGCCATGACTGCCGCGGTCGGTGGTGGGCGCGATGTCCGCCAGCATGGCGGTCTTCGTCGCCACGTCGAGCTGAGCCCAGCCCCAGTTGGAGATGGCGTCCTGGGTCTTTCGCGCCGCCTCCGGGTCGCTGATGTCCATGTGCGAGAAGTCGAAATAGACCCCTCCAGACTGGGAGGCCGTGAACGACTCGCGCATATGTTCGACCTCCCGGTCGTTGGCGCTGTCCCACGAGCCGCCGCTCTTGTCGATCGATTGGGCGAAGGAATAGGCCTTGTCGGCCCGGAACCAGACGTGGCCGGTGATCGGCGGCATGGTCGCCGCGCAGTGCAGGTCATAGGCGATCTGCGCCACGCCGCCTGATTTCTTGAGCACCGCCTCCAGGATCGTCGCGCCTTCCGGCGACAGCTGGGCGGTGAACGAGCAGATCAGCGAGCCATAGAGCGAAGGCTTGCCGACGCTCTCGATCTTGGTCACCAGGGCGCCGCCGCTGTCCAGCAGGGTCAGGCTGGCGGTCCCGCTGGTGAAGGTCAGGCGGCCGATCTCCGCCTTCAGCGGCTGGCCGTCGCCGCCGGTGACGCCGGCGGCCTGCAGTTGGGAATTGAGCTTCTCCTCGATGGTTTTCAGCTTGTCGGGGGGGACGGTGAGCGTGGAGTCGAAAATCACGAAACCGCCGCCCTTGGAGCCGTCCTTGTTGTCGAGCGGCATCTTGTATTTCATGAAGAAGAACACCGGCTTCTTCGTCACCTCGTCGATGCGGAATCGGGGCTGATCGGGAAGCACGTAGAATTTGTTGCGAAATTCATCGTCGCGATAGACCATCAGGCCAGCGATCATCTGGGATCTGTCGAGGTTGAGCATGGTCGTCTCCTAAAGCTGGATGCGGTCTAGTGATGACTCTAAAAAACTTCTCTACTACTCTCGCCGACATCGCCAGGGCACGGGTTGCCGTGGAAGGGTCTCTTTTGTTTGGTTTTCCCCTGACCGTCACCCCGGACGGCAGCGAAGCGAAGCGCAGCGACGATCCGGGGCCTAGGGGACTGGGCGAGCTGTTCGCGGCGGCGAGCGCTTCGCCGAGTCAACTGCGTCCCGGCTCTCTGCTCCGCTTCCCTCCGCGACGGTCGGGATGACGGTGGGGGTTGGTGGGAAAACAGTGAAGAGAAACCGGAAGGATAAATCGCGCGGGGGAAGGGCGGGATATCGAATGTCAGGGTCATGGCGCTAGGCGGTGATCTGGATGTGGGAGCGGCCGGTGGCGGCGGGAAACCAGGCGGCAAGGTCGCAGCGGCGGGTGATTTCCCCGGGCCCGGCCATCTGGGCTTCGGCCGGCGGGACGATGGTGTAGTCGACGAAGAGCTGGCCCGGGGCGCCGTTGACCGCCCCGATCGCCCGGGCGCCCTCTTCGGCGCCCAGGGTCGCGGCGAATACGGCGGCGAAGGGCGGGTAGAGCGAGGAGGACGACGTCGACAGCTCCCGTTCCGCCCCGTGGGGGTCGGCGATCAGGAGGGCGGCCTTGCGCACGCTGATCGGCGCCGGCTGAAGATCCGGGGCCGGCTTACCGCCGAGTTTCTCCAGAAGGCCCGCCCGTGTCCCCGCCGTGAGGGTGAACTGGGCACCCACCTGCAGCATGACCGTCTGGGCCGTGCCGACGACGCTGACCGCCGGGTGGCCGGCGCCGTCGTCCTGCGGCGAGGGGGCGGCGGGAATGTAGAAGATCACCCCCGGCCGGTCGGCGATCGCATAGAGCCGGACGCCGTCGATATCGCGCGGCGTGATCGGCGCCTTGGGGGGTTGGGGCATGGCGGGCTCGCTTTCGATCGACAGGGCCGTGGCGAACGGCATCAGGCTAGACCAGTCCTGGCCCAGGCGATAGCGCCAGCCGGCCTTGAACGGCGAGGTGGCGACATAGCCCCAGGTGGCGGCGGGGGCGCTCGGGGTGAGGGTGAGGGTGGCCGGATTGGCCCCGTCCTCTCCGACGAGGTCCACCGTCACCGCCGCCTCGCTGTTTGAAAAGTCGCAGCTGACCGGGACCCGGTGCGGCCCGTAGCCGGGAAAGGCGGTCAGGTCGATGACCTGGCGGGCGAGAGCGAGGGAGGGCAGGGCGACGACCTCGCCGCCGTCCAGCGGGGCGGCGGCCAGCTCGATGAGGGCGCCCTCGGCGTCGCGGGGGGCCGCCACGGCCACGTCCGGCGCCGCTTTGTCCAGGCGGAAGGGCTGGCGCGCGGTCCCGCCCGGCTCGTTCCAGGTCAGGGTCCCTTCGATCACCGCCATGTCCATCAGCCGTGAGGTCGCCGATAGATGGCCGAAGGCGACCGGAAAATCTTCCCCTTGGAGCCGAACCCAGGCCTCGGCCCGCCGCGTCGTCGCCCCGTCTCCTTGGCTGACCCGCGCCCCCGCGGCGATGACCGCGAAACAGGTCAGGTCATAGGCCAGCGACTCGCCCGGCGCGAGGCGAAGCCTGGCCACGCCCTCGTCCTCCGGAGGGGTGAAGAGCACGGTCTGGGTGATGCCGCTGGGGCGGTCCGGCGGGTTGGCGCCGACGTGGACGCGGGCGCCGAGCATCGGCGCGCCGATCCGGTTGGGTGGCAGATTGGCCGCGATATCGACCTGGCTGAAGCCCAAATCGAGCGCCGGGATGACGATCTCCCGTACGAGGTCGCCCGTCGCCGCGCCAGCCAGGGCGGCGGACATGTCGAGCTGCAGGACGAAGGCGCGCGAGACCACCACCGGCTGGTTCAAGTCCCAGGCCACCTTGCCGGGCGCAGGCGGCCTGAAGAGGATCCGCGCCGGATCGGCGGGCGCCGCCGCGGGCGTCAGGGCGCCGTAAGCGCCGAACAGCCGGTCGGCCAGGATCTGCGGCAGGATGCGCCGATCGGGCTCGCCGGCGATCTCGATCGGCAGGCGGCTCAGCGACCTGGTCAGGTCGACCACCAGTGCCTCGGCCGAGGCCGGGCCGCCCGGATCGGGGCCCAGCAGCACCGCCAGAAGCGCGGCCGGCTCGAAGCTCGCCTGGCCCGGCGTGCGGGCCGCGACGCCCAGGACGGTGAACTCCAGGCGAGCCCCCAGGAGCAGGGACTGGTTTTCGAGCGCGCCCTTCAGCCGCAGGGCTGCGGCCGGATCGACCCGCTGGGTCCACCGCGCCCCGCCGGCGGCCGACCAGCCCAGGGGCTGGGGCGCGAGCGTGGCCTCGTCCAGGCCGCTCGCCGAGCCGGGCGAGACCAGCCGCGCATAGCCCAGCTCGATGGGAAGGGCGCGGGCGGTGGCCCCGTCCATCTCGACCCGAGCCGAGGCGAGGGCTTCGTCCAGCGGATAGTGGGCGGCCAGCTCGACATCGAGCACGCCGAACATGCCCCCGGCGCCGAGGTCGTCGGCGCGCCGCTGCAAGGAAAGCGAGACGCCGAGCCCGCCGTCCGGACGCCGGGCGACTTCCAGGGCCGACGGCAGGACATGGCAGACCGCCTGGCCAAAACCGCGCCAGGCGCCCGCGTCGCCGACCCGCAGCGGCGCCCCGAAGTCCGGCAGGGCGTCCAGGCCGCTCATCTCCAGTGACGTGACCCCAACGTTCCCCACCAACAATCACCGTCATCCCGGCCGTCGCGGAGCGAAGCGGAGCAGAGAGCCTGGATCCAGTCGACTGGGCGAAGCGCTTGCCGCGGGAAAGGGCGTGCCCGGTCCCCTAGGCCCTGGATCGTCGCTGCGCTTCGCTTCGCTGCCGTCCGGGGTGACGGTGAGAGTAGATCGGACAGAGCCAGGGTCATTGCATCAGCCGCCCGTCACGAAGACGACGTCGCGGTTGTCGCTGACCGGGGCGCCCGGCTTGATCCCGCCGGCGGTCACCCGGTCGATGCGGTAGCGATAGCTGTTGGTGTCGCCGGCGCCCAGGATGAAGGCTTCGATGGGCACGCTCAAGCGGATCGCCTGGTTGAGGAATCCGGCGGCGTCGGGCGTCTGGGAGGCGTCGAAGTTGGCCGTCTGGCCGCTGTCGAACACCACCTGGATCGCCAGGGTGGCGTCGGGCGTCGGCATCGCCGGGGGCTGGACCATGGCCGCGATGGCCCGCAACGAGACGGTGCGGGTGATCGGCCCGAGCTGGCCGTGCTGCATGATCGCGCGCCACAGGGCCGCCGGGTCGGGCCTCACCCGCACATGGCTGAAATCGAACAGCGGCGCGCAGGCGGCGTCGAGCGGCGCGGGGCTCTCGCCCTCGGTCGTCGCCGGCGCCGCGGCGAAAGTCACGGCCAAGCTCGAGGCGGCCGGATCGGCGCCCATGGGCGGCAGGTCGGCCGGGACCGGGGGGCTGACGCCGGTCAGGGACGCGGCCACCGGCGCCCCGTTCCGGACCAGGCTCCCGTCCATCGCCTCCACATGGATCGGGCTTTCGATGGCGTTGGCCAGGGTGGCGGTCAGGGTTCCGGCCTGGGCGTCGACCTGGCTGTGGATGTCGAAGATGTCCCCGCTGAAGTCGCCCGCCCGGGCGACGAACGGGATGGCGGTGACCGAGCCCTGGACGACCACCCGCACCTCTCCCGAAAGCAGGGGGCTGACATTGTCGAACAGGGCGTCGTAGACCCGCCGGAAGCGCGCCAGATCGAGGGTGATCGAACCGCGGATCCCGCCGGCGATGTCCACCACGGCGGAGTCCTGCTCCACCAGGGCCGAGCCGCCGGCGCCGTCGGCGGCGGGAACGTTCAGCGCCAGCTTGGCGTCGACCGCTTCGAAGATCATCAGGGTCGGCGGCCGGGACAGCCCCAAATGCTGCTGGAGCTCGCCGCTCGCGGCGGCCACGCGCTGGGGGTTCCACACCGGCTGGGCGAGATAGGCGAGGGTGAGGGCGACGCTGGCGGCGTCGTCGCCGGTCGAGGAGACCGACAGGGCCGGCGCGTGGGGGCGCTCGGCTTGGCGCATGATCTTGAACGTATCGGGCAGGAAATAGACTTGGCTCGGCTGGGCCAGGGACTGGAAATAGGTGTGCCCCCGGCCGTTCCAGTTCACGCTCAGGACGTTCCACGCCTTGGCGCCCTGGGCCGAAAAGGCGCCCGCCTGGCCAAAGACATTGGCGTCCAGGTCGGGAACGAAGATGAAGGGGATGGCGGTGTCGACCGGATAGTGGCTGGCGATGAAGAGATTGGGGTCGTCGGCCTTGGGGACCGCAAGGGGCACGGAGCGGCGGATGATCAATTTCGCCTGAGCCGCGGGGTCGGTCATGGCTTGGTATAGGAGGTCGCGGCCGGAAAAATCGGTCAGGGCCAGGACGAGCTTCAGCGCCGCGCCGTCATTGTCCGGGGCGACGGCGAGATCCCAGTTCACCTGCCGGCCTTGTACCGCGGCGGTGATGAAATAGCGGGTGTCGGCGTCGATCCGCGTATCGGCCCCCGCGATGGCCGGATCGGTGGTCTCGGCCAGGTGCGCGTCCAGCTCCGAACCGGTGTCGGTGGCCTTGAACGCCACCCATTTGACCGGCCCCGACGCGCCGGCGGTGGCGGCGAGGGCGTAGGCCGGCAGGTAGTGGCGCCGGCCGGCGTCCGCCGGCTCCTCGAACAAGGTCCGGTCGGTCGGCGCCGCGACGGGCGAAATCAAGGTCGGCAGGCTGATCCGGTCGCGGGGAAGGGCGACCTGGAAGATCGGCCACAGAAGGGCGTTCTGGAAGTGCGCCACCGCGAAGTTGGGGGTGGCCACCGTCTTGGAGCGCAGGATGGCCATCGGCGCCGCCCGCGCGGTCGCCATGGTCATGACCTGGCTCGATTCGACGGCCAAGGCCGGGATCTGGGTTTTGGCGAGAGCGGCGTCGTGCGCCACGCCGGTCATCGGCTGGCCATGCAGCATCATGACGTTCGTCGCAAACGGCATCGCGGCGGATAAGGGCATGCTCGACACAATCCCACTGGCCGGGGCGTGAAACGGCGCTCGGGGCGCCGCCCCGCCGCGACGCGTCCTGCTTCCCCGACCCCCGGAGTTTGCGACGCAATCTCGCATCATTCCCGACGCGGGATAAATCAGAGGTTCGTGATCGGCGTTTGACGCCTCCACCACCGCCGTGCGGGCCGCGAAACGATCAACCAAGAGCGAAGGCGTCGTTCACCTGAACGCTTCGCCGCGGCCGTGAACGGCGACAGGTCGCGGCAATGCTGCCATAGGTCATGGGCCGGCCGAGGGGCGGCGGGACGACATAGAACAGCGTGGGGGCTCACGTCGTCGCGAAATACCATGCACTTCGCTATCTGCTGCTGGTCCGTGAGCGTGATCATGGTTGCTCCCTGCTAGGATCGGTGGATCGGTCCGCGATTTTACGACGGCCGAGGCGCCCGCGCCCCGCCCGGTCGGCTCGCGGCGCCAGCCTGGTGGCGGCCCCGCGGGCTAGATCATATGCTGTAGTTCCAGCCGTCCAGGAAATTCTCCTCCAGCCGCACCGGGCGACCGCGCAGCTGCGGGGTCTGGGTCGTGGAATAGCCGGTGATCGCCTGCCGCACCCGGTCCAGCAGATCATTGTGATTGGCCTGGAAATTGGACGCGTTGACGGTGTCGAGCAGCGCCTGGGTGAAGCAGCCATGGCTCCCGGTGCCGCCGGAATTCTGGTCGTAGCGGCACGCCGAGAGCAGCGTGGCCTTGGCCGAGTCCGAGAAATTCAAGCCTTCGTCGATGTCCATCCGCAAGGTCCCGTCATCGTTCTGAACGATATTGCAGACGTTGTGGAGCATCGCCGAAAGGTCGGTCAGCGAGACGTGGGGAACCACTCCCTGGCAGTATTGCGCGAACCAGCTGGCCTGGTCCTGGCTCCACAGCTGGGTGCGCGCGGCGGCCGGCGGCGGATCGAACACGCCGCCGGAATGGCAACTGTCCAGGACCAGGGTGAAATTGACGTACGACGGTTGCAGGGCGTCGGCGAGCTGATTGATCTCGGTATCGGTGATGTCGCCTCCCGCGTCGGCGCAGCAGATCGTTTCATAATAGGTCGTGCCGTCCGACGATGGGCCGCGGCCTCCGTGCCCGGCGAAGAAGAAGCACGCGACATCCCCGGCGTCCGACTGATTGAGCATGGCGGTCAAGGCCTCCAGCACCGCGGCGCGCGTCGCGGCCCCATCGGTCAGCAGGGCGACATTCGCGGCATCGAAGCCAAAGGCGTCGGGGAGAACCTGGGCCCAGGCTTCGCCGTCCGGACGCGCGTCCGGAAGCGTGGCGCAGTCGGTCCTGGCGCTATAGTCGTTGATTCCGACACAGACCGCGCGTTTGACCATCGATGTCTCTCCTGGAAGTTCAGTTCGCCCGTCGGAGTCGGCCGGGGGAGCGGCGGACCCCGCGCCCCACCCTTGGCGTACCACGAAGCCGTCGCCACGCGAAAACCCGCCTCCCCAACTGATCTTGATCCTTTTTTCGCGTGAATTGGATCAGATGGTCGTGATCGGGCCTCGACCAAGCCGGCTCGACGCTGGCTTGTGATGGCGCCGGTTTCGACGACGCGCCAAGGAAACAGTTTGGCGCTTCGCGCGCGGTCGATGACTTTTACCGGTCGCCTGGCGTCCGGGGTGAGACTGGATCGTCAACGGAGGCATAAAAAATTTTGGTGGAGCGCACCCTTCGAACCCCTCTTCCGAAGGGCGCCGCGGCATTCACACGCCTCTATCCATGGAGACGCGCATAGGGGCCGGCGCACGGCCGCTGGCCCCCTGCACCCCTTCGGGGCCCCCCTCCCGTTGGCGGAGGGGAGGAGAGCGCCCATTCTCTTCCCGTTGGCGTGGGGGAAGTACCCCCGAAGGGGGGGGAGGGGTCGTCGCCGCCACCCCGATCGACGAAGTGTGGATCCAGTAGCCGGAAGGGAGAGGTGTTTCGTGGGAGTCGTGTTCCGGCCCTTCACCCGGGGCGCCGATGGGGCCACAATCCGGGGGCCGCGCGGGAGTGACGACATGACCGACTATGCTTCGAACGGGGCGCCCTTGAACGAGGAGGGGTTCGGCGAGGCCTTGACCCTGCTGGGGACGGCGAGGGAGGCGCTGTGGGCGGTGCTTTCGGTGGAGACGGCCGGCTGCGGCTACCTGTCCGACCGGCGCCCCAAGATCCTGTTCGAGCGCCATCACTTCGCCCGCCTGACCAGCCACCGCTACGATGCCGACTATCCCGACATCAGCTCTCCCTATGCGGGAGGCTATGGGGCGGGCGGCGCGCACCAGTACGACCGGCTGGCGGTGGCCGAGGGCCTCGACGCCGACGCCGCGCTGAGGAGCGCCTCCTGGGGCCTGGGGCAGATCCTAGGCGAGAACCACGCCGCCGCCGGCTTCGCGACGGCGCGGGATATGGTCGACGCCTTCGTGGCGGCGGAAGACAACCAGCTCCTGGGCATGGCGGCGTTCATCGCCGCCTCGCCGATGAAGGGCGCCCTGCAGCGCCGGGACTGGCGGGGCTTCGCCGGAGGCTACAACGGGCCCGACTACGCCGCCCGCCGCTACGACGAGCATCTCGCCGCCCAGTACGCCCGATACCTCTCCCAGGGCTCTCCGGACCTCACGGTGAGGGCCGCGCAGGTCTATCTGACCTATCTGGGTTTCCCGGTCGGCGGCATCGACGGCGTCGCCGGCGCCCACACCGCGGCGGCGATCACCGACTTCCAGCGGCAAAGACAGCTGCCCCAGACCGGCTTGGCCGACGGCGCGACCCTGGCCGCGCTGGCTGGGCGCTAGGGCGTTCACTCACCGGCCGATCTCCGCGCGGCGCGGCCGCGGCCTCGCCCATCGCATTGTCGTTACCCGCCGGGTTGTGCGTTGACTTCGATCGCCGGCCGTCACGTTATTTGGTCCGCTTTGATCGATGGCGCCGGCCCTTGCATCAAGCTCTGGAGACCCTGCATGCTCGACCGCCTCACCACCGGAATTTCCGACGCCAACCCGGGGTTCATCGACTGGGTCAAGACCCGGCAGGACATCGTGGATGGCGTCGAAGTGGTGTTTTCCGCCATCAAGGACCGCGACGAGGACGAGGAGCACAAGATCGGCGACATGTTCGAATGGCTGCACAGGTTGGCGGAAATCGCCGGCGAGGAGACGGTGGCCACGCTGGCCGCGCCCACCGTGGGTTCATTGGCGCTCCTGCTGCCGATCGCGATCGCCGATATGCAAGCCACCGAAATCATCAAGAAAGAAACGGCGACGATGGCCTTCGCCGAAGGCGTGGTGATGGGTGCGTTCGCCGAAAGCCCCGATTTCATTCGCGATAATTTCTGGCAACAAAACCTTCCGTGGCCTCGGGAAGACAATGACCTGGTGAAACAGTATTATGCAAACGGCGGACTGGTCCTCGGCTATGATTACGGCCGTGATCTCCGCGGCCCGGCTCAGGCGACGTTCTTCGCCGACCTCAACCGGCCCGGCTGGAGCGAAGAGGAGCCGAGCGACGACCAGCAGAGTCCGCCAAGATTCGGAGCGCCCGATCCGGAGACCATGGGCCCACAGGATTGGAAGGATTTGTACATTCAGATGGCCGGCGCTTTCGTGAAGCTTCACATCACCGAGAGTAGCTGAAGAGCGTCGCCGATAATCTAGGGATTACTGTTAGACCATAAAAAGGAAGCGCGCCGATGCCCGACATGCAAACCTCGCTGGACCAAGCCGGGTCCATCACCAAGGCCATGCTCGACGCGCTTGACCAGATCGAGCAATATGCCGCCGCCTGTCAGGTCGGTCCGGACGGCAAGCCGTCGGGCACCGCGATCTACATGCACATGCCGATGGGCTATCCGATCGACCCCAAGATGTTCGCCAACGCCTGGACCCCGGGCGGGGGCGATTCCTCGGCCAGCTTCAGCAACGAAGGGACTTTCGTCCCCGCCACGCCCGCCCCTGCCCCGACGGGGGCCACGGCGACCAACGGCCAGGGCCCCCCGGGGGCGGTCTATCCTCCGCCTATGCCCAAGCCCGACCAGCAGCTCGAGGCGTCCATCCAGGCGGCCATGTTCACTTCCTTCCTAGTCGACAATATGCTCGAGGTGACCCAGAAGGGTATCGCCGCCGCGTGGCCGGAACGCCGTGTCAGCATCGAATACTTCACCATATTGGAAGGCATCCAGCCGGTGCAGACCGGCGCGCCCGAACAGTCGGTGCTCGACGCGGTGAAGGCCGCCCAGGACCTTCTCTATCTCAAGGACGACAAGGGAAACTTCGTCGGCTACACCCAGCTCTACGCCCAGTACCGCAAGAACCGCACGGCGTGGGAGGCGGCGATCGGCGATCAGGCCGCCGCCTTCGCCCGCGCCATGGCCGATCCGGTCGCCGGCCAAGTCTGGCCCGTCCAGGCCGAGGTCTATGCCGACAAGGTCACCCAGGCTCTCAACGACTTCAACAGCATGGGCCGGCGCGAGGTGGAGAACGCGATCAACACCATCGCCACCGTGGGCCAGAACGCAGTGACCGCCCTGGCGGCCATGGCCCGCCAGCTATGGGGCGCCTACAACATCCAGCTGGGGGGCGCGATTTCGGCCGACATTCCGTGGTCCTACATCAGCCCCATCTCCTGGTGGGATCACACCAACGAATCCTTTGGCATACAGAAGATCACCGCCACGTCCTCGGCCTATGAGGCGCGTGGCGGCGCCGGCAGTTCCAGTTTCGCTAACAACTGGTGGAACGAGCAGTCTTCCTCGACCAGCGGAAGCGTGGGGCTCAATTTTGGCTTGGTCAGCGGCAGCGCCAACGCCAGCCATCAGGAAGCTTCCAACGCCTTCGCCGCCCACAGCGGCCAGTCGGGCTGGTCGAATCACGCCGACCGCTCCAGCAGCGCGACGATCACCATGGAATTCTTCCTGGCCACCATCGAGCGGCCCTGGTTGCTGGGCGATCTGTTCAATATCGAGGGTTGGTACCTGGTCGGTCAGAAGAAGAACAGCATCAGCGATGGCACGATCGTCACCCAGGTGGGCGACCACGCCAAGCTCCTGCCGATGATCCCCAAGGCCTTTCTGGTCGTGCGCAATGTCGCTATCACCGCCAACGACTGGGGCGACGCCGGAAACGCCTTCAACAGCGCCCAGCAGGATTCCGGCGGATCGGGACAGTCGAGTTCCAATTCCTATGGCGGGTCGGTGAGCTATCTGGGCTGGGGTGGCTCGGCCCAGCACGACGACCAGCAGGCCAGCGGGGCATTCGGCGCCAGCGGCAGCAGCAATTCAGGCTGGTCCTTCTCGTCGAGCGGGGCCGGCGGAACCTTGAGCCTGTTGGGATCCCAGATCGTCGGCTGGATCGGCGAGATCCAGCCCGCCGCCCCCAGGATCGACGCGCCGCCGGTCAAGGAGCCCGACTCCAAGAGCGCCGACACCAAGACCTCGGACGCCAAGACCGATGGCGGCGCGGCCAAGACCGCCACCCCCGCGCCCTGAGCCGAGGCTCGATGTCCGACACCGACCAGCTTCGCGACCTGGGCCAGCGGCTGGCCGACGCCCTTGCGGCCTCCTATGGCATGACCGCGCCTGGTGCCAGGCTGGTGTTCCTGCCCGGCGGGGTGTCGGCGCCAGCTGACATCGTCCAATCCGGCGTGCTCAACCCCACCCAGCTGCAGACCTGGCTGTCGATCAATTTCGACTCGCCCTTCGTGATCGCCGGCGCCGAAGGCGCGATCCTCGAAAAGGATCCCTCCCATGGTCCGGTCAGCCGGATCTACACCATCGCCGCCTCGTCCGCCCAGCCCCTCGGCGACCCGGACGACGACGCCTGGAAGCGGGTCGACGCCGAGATTGCCGACGCTCGGCGCGCTCTGGGTCCGCCGGAAGCGCAGAAGCCGATCGTCTGCGAACCGGACGACTGGCCGCTGCCCGCGGCCAACGCCGGCTATTGGACGGTGTTCGATTCCTCCGAGACCGAGTCCACTTCGACCGAAGTCACGACCCCCGCGCGGCCGGCGAGGCCCCAGTTCTGGATACCGCTATCCTCGGCCGCGGCCGCGGCGCCCGTCCCGGTGGTCGATCCCCAGTTCTGGAGGGTGCGATCCTTGGCCGCCGAGCCGGTCACCACGCCCGATCCGCCCACGCCATCGCCCGACGCGCTTCTGGCGAGCGAGGAGCACGCCGTTTCGTTTGCCAGGACCTCGCCGGCGGCGAGCCGCTCGCGGTTCGCCTCACCGACCGCCTTCGCTTCGCCCCTGAACCGGTCGCTCGGCGCGATGTCCGCCCTCCAGGCCTCTTCCATCGAGGCGATGGAACCGGTCGCCAGCGAGACGGTCCAGGCGTCCGCCGCGACGTCCCAGGTCGCGCTCGACAAGGCGGCATGGCTGGCGGCGCGACCCGATCTGCACGCTTGGCGGATCGCCGCGGAAAGTGGGGAGTTGCCCGCGCGGCTGAAGACCCGCGCGCTGTTCCAGAACGCCCAGGCGATCGACACCGTGACCACCTCCGCCTCCTCCACCGTAACCGTTCATCTGGAGCACCAGTGCGTCGCCCTGGGTTACTACCGCGCCGGCCAGCCCTGGTGGGACGGGGTCTTCCTGGCCGACCAGGGATGGTATGTTCCGGGCATGAAGCGTGGCGCCCTGCTTCCGGCCCCCGATGGGGAAGGTGGCTTGGCTTTCGGCCTGCCGGTCGCCATGGTCATCGTCCAGAAGCTTCGCGTGTCGGGCCAATGGTCGGCGGCCGCGACCGCCGCCCTCGGCTCGCCCGGCGGCACGCTTGGGCCCCTTTCTCTTTTCGGAGCGGTCGCCACGCATGAGTCGGACGGGGTCACCATAACCTATGGCCACGAGGGGATGCAGGTCGTGGCCCTGCTCTGCGGCGCCCTGCCGGTGCTGCCGCCCGCCGACGCGCCCGAAATCCACGCCGACACCGGCGCGTCGCCGGTTCCCGTTTCGCCGCCGGCCGATGCGCCCCCCGATCCAGCGCCGACGACC
>JACDGF010000406.1 GCA_013815405.1 Caulobacteraceae bacterium
TGGTCGTCCTGCTTCCGGCGCCGGGCGTCCTGGACGGCGACCATTGGGCGCTTCGCCTGTTCGCCGAAATCCTCGGCGGCGGCATGTCTTCGCGGCTCTTCCAGGAGGCGCGCGAACGCCTGGGGCTGGCCTACGCCATCGACGCCTATGCCGACGCCTACGCCGATGTCGGCGTGCTGGGCGTCTACGCCGGCTGCGCGGCCAAGGACGCCGGCAAGCTGGCGCGGGTCGTCGCCGGTGAGATCCGCAGCCTGGCGGGGCGGGTGGAAGCGGCCGAACTGGCGCGCGCCAAGGCCCAGCTCAAGGCCTCCCTGTTCATGGGCCGAGAATCCCTGGCCGCCCGCGCCGAACAGGCCGCCGCCCAATGGCTGACCTTCGGACGCCTGCTCGCCCCCGCCGAACTGGCCGGCGCCATCGAGGCGGTGGAGGCGCCGGACCTGGCCAGGCTCGGCGCCCGCCTTCTGGCCCCGGGGCTCTCGACCGTGAGCGTGCTTGGCCCCGCGCCGGCCATGATCGCGCCGGAACGGTTTGAAGCCGCGCTTTACGGCTAGGCAGCATTGCCGCGAGGGCCGAAAGGTTTACCGGCGAACGGTGCGCCCGGGCGGCCATCGAGAGCTTCAAACACGAAGCCTACGAAGGGCACGAAGAGCACCCAGGAAGTGGAACGCGCTTCGCGCGAAGCGCCGAACTCAATCTTCGTGTTCTTCGTGCCCTTCGAGACCTTCGTGGTTCATGTTTTTGCCTTCGACGGTCCGGCGCTTGGCCGTGGGGCGAAATCGCGGCAAGATCGGCCCATGGCTCTCCTCGACTGGATCGCGCCCGACCATGAGCTGCGGCTGGAAGGGGATGGCGTGCGGCTGCGGCCGCATCGCGCCTCGGACTATCTCCAATGGGCGGAGTTGCGGGCAGGGTCGCGCCAATTCCTTCAGCCGTGGGAGCCGACCTGGCCGGCGGACGACCTGACGCGGGGCGCCTTTCGCCGCCGCCTCTCGGCCCATGGCCACGACATCGAGCGCGGCGCGGCCTATCCCTTCCTGGTCTTTCGCCAGTGCGACGACGCGATGATCGGTGGCGTGACCCTCTCCAACGTCCGCCGAGGCGTCGCCCAGATGGGGGCGCTGGGCTATTGGATCGGCGAGCCCTACGCGCGCCGAGGCCACACCCTGGCGGCGGTCCGCGCGGTGACCGGCTTCTGCTTCGGACGCCTGGGCTTGCACCGGGTGGAGGCGGCGTGCATCCCCACCAACGAAGGCTCCCGAAAGTTGCTGCTGCGCGCCGGGTTCAAGCAGGAGGGCCTGGCCCGGTCCTACTTGAGGATCAACGGCATCTGGCGCGACCATCTGCTGTTCGGCCTGCTGGCCTCCGGCGAGGCGCCGACCTAGCCCCTCAGGCCCGCCCGGCCTGGGCCGAGAGATGCTCCGCCGCCACGCCGATCTTGGCCAGGGACCGGGACCATTTGTGCTCATGGTCGTCGTCGAAGAGGAGGGCCTCGTCCGGCTCGCAGGTGAGCCAGACGTTCTCGCGGATCTCCCGCTCGAGCTGGCCCGGCTCCCAGCCGGCGTAGCCCAGCGCCATCACCGCCCGGCGGGGATGGGGTTCGCGGGCGGCCAGGGCTTCGAGCACCTCGCGGGTCGCGGTGAGCGTCACCCCGCCGGCGATGGCGACGCTGGAAGGCTCGCAGGCGTAGTCGTCGGTGTGCAG
This sequence comes from Caulobacteraceae bacterium, assembly GCA_013815405.1. Taxonomy (GTDB): domain Bacteria; phylum Pseudomonadota; class Alphaproteobacteria; order Caulobacterales; family Caulobacteraceae; genus Acaudatibacter. The sequence goes on from JACDGF010000406.1 coordinate 1,702, forward strand.
GACGAACCCCCGCTCCGGCTCCACGGGCCCGCCCATCAGAACCAGATCGTCCAAGGGCTTGCCCGGCGCCTTCACGCCCAGCTTGGCGAGCAGCCGCGAGATCGTCAGGCCCTCGACCGGGCGGTTGACGGTCAGGCCCATGGCGTGGCGCGCGTCGTGGACGCAGAGGAAGACCACGGCGCGCTCGAAGCGGGGATCCTCGATCCCGGGCATGGCGACCAGGAGCCGGCCGGCGAGATAGGGGCTGGGGTCGATCGACATGAGGCCATGATCGGCGGTGACGGGGGCGGATTCAAGAGGCGCGCCGCGCCGAGGCCTTGGCGTCGGGCCTTCCGGCCTCTATTTCCCGCGCGACCCATTCCTTCGGAGAACAGCATCATGGCGATCAAAGTCGGCGACAAGGTCCCCGCGGCCACCTTCACCCGCTTCGGCCCGGACGGCCCGGCGCCCCTCACCACCGACGAGCTGTTCAAGGGCAAGAAGGTCGCTCTGTTCGCCCTTCCCGGCGCCTTCACGCCCACCTGTTCGGCCCAGCACCTGCCCGGCTTCAAGGCCCGCGCCGCAGACCTAAAGGCGAAGGGCGTCGACACCATCGCCTGCGTGTCGGTCAACGACGTCTTCGTGATGAAGGCCTGGGGCGACAACCAGGGGGTGGGCGACGACGTCCTGATGCTGGCCGACGGCAACGGCGAGTTCACCCGCGCGGTGGGCCTGGAGTTCGACGCCGGCCGTTTCGGCATGGGCCAGCGCTCCCAGCGCTACTCCCTGGTGGTCGACGACGGGGTGGTGACCGCGGTCAATATCGAACAAGGCGGCGAGTTCAAGGTCTCCTCCGCCGACTACATGCTGGCGCGGCTTTAGCTCCTACGCCCCCAGCGACTCCGGCGACGCGCGGAAGAGGTCGACGGCGCCTTGGGTGACCGCCTGGGTGAGGCCGGGGGCCTGGGCCAGGATCTGTTCGGCGAACACCCGGGCCAGGCCGATGCGGGTGCGCCAGTAATCCGCCGGCCCGTCCCCGGCGGCGATGCGCTCGGCGGCGGCCAGGGCCTGCTTGCCCAGCATCCAGCCGCCGGCGACGTCGCCCAGGAGCCGGAGATAGGGGGTCGCGCCGGCC
>JACDGF010000407.1 GCA_013815405.1 Caulobacteraceae bacterium
GCCGGGGGATGGCCGCCGCGGGCCGGCGAGGGTTTGTGCGCCGACCGCTCCGGCATGGTCGTCCGCTCCACCGCCGCCAGGGCGCCCAGGGATCGGTCGTTTCGCCGGTCGAAGGCGGGGATGGTCTGGCGGGTCAGCTTCTGGATGTCGCGCAGGAGGGAGCGTTCGTCGTCGCTGCAGAGGCTGATGGCGACCCCGGCGGCGCCGGCGCGCGCGGTGCGGCCGATCCGGTGGACATAGGCCTCGGGCACATTGGGCAGTTCGTAGTTCACCACATGGGTGACGGCGTCGACATCGATGCCGCGGGCCGCGATGTCGGTGGCGACCAGGGCGCGCACGGATCCGGCCTTGAAGGCGGCTAGCGCCCGTTCCCGCTGGCCCTGGGACTTGTCGCCGTGGATGGAGTCGGCCTCGACGCCGGCGCCCTGGAGATATTTCGCGACCCGGTCGGCGCCGCGCTTGGTGCGGGTGAAGACAAGCGCGCGGCCCATCTTGGCGTCGACGAAGAGTTCGGCCAGGAGTTGGCGCTTGCGTTCAGCCTCGATGAAAAGCAGGCGTTGATCGACTTTGGCGACGGTGGTCGCCGAAGGGGTGGCCGAGGCGCGGGCCGGATCGTTCAGAAGCTCGGCGGCGAGCTTGCCGATCTCGCCGGGCATGGTGGCCGAGAAGAAGAGGTTCTGGCGCTTCTTCGGCAGGGCGGCGACGATCCGACGGATCGGCGGCAGGAAGCCCAGGTCGAGCATCTGGTCGGCCTCGTCGAGCACGAACACCTCGACGCCCGAAAGATTGGCGACCTTTTCGTTGATGTGGTCGATCAGCCGCCCGGGCGTCGCCACCAGGACATCGACGCCGGCGGCCAGCGCGCGGACCTGCGGCCCGTATTTCACCCCGCCGAACACCACGGCGACGGTGAAGCCCAGGTGCTTGCCGTAGGCGCGGAAGCTCTCGGCGATCTGGCTGGCCAGCTCCCGGGTGGGGCTGAGCACCAGGACCCGGCAGCCCCGCCGGGGGGCGGGCCTGGGGTCGGCGGCGAGGCGATGGAGGATCGGCAGGGCGAAGGCCGCGGTCTTGCCGGTGCCGGTCTGGGCGATGCCCAGGAGGTCGCGCCCGGCCAGGACGCAGGGAATGGCCAGCGCCTGGATCGGCGTGGGCGTGGCATAGCCCTTGTCGGCCAGCGCTTTCAGCAAAGGCTTGGCGAGGCCGAGGTCGTTGAAGTGGGTCAAGTTCGTTTCGTCTTTCATGTGCGCCGATCGGCGAGCGCTCGCGCGGAGCCTCGCCTTGGCGACGGTTCAAAATGGGGAGCGCCCCGCGTGGCCGGGCGATCGGCTTATGCCTCTATGGCGCTCGACAGGCTGGGTCGCCTTATCCGCAACCCTCACGCGGCTGGAACGCCGATAACGCCCGCGATTGAGGGGCGTGGGCGGCACATCGGGCCTGGAAGGCGGGAAGTCAAGGAGATAGCGCAAGTTACGCCTCGCCAGCGTCGTTTTCGCATCGCCTGCGCGTCGCCGGTGGGATTGACCTTTTCCGCCGAGCGGCAGCATTTTCGCGCGCCGGGGCGAAGCCGAAGCGCGTTCCTCAAAAGGGTTACAGAGGGTGGAGTTGACGGTGCGGAAACGGGCCTGGCTATGCGGCGTTCTTGCGGGCGCCGTGACCCTTTCACCCATCCTCACCCTCGCCCAGGCGCCGTCGACCTCGACCACGGCGCGCGACGGCGCGCATGATTTCGACTTTCTCATCGGCGACTGGAAGGCCCATGTTCGGCGGCTTCCCGATCGGCTGAAGGGCTCGACCGCTTGGGTTGATTACGACGGAATTTCAAACCACAGGAAAATCCTCGACAGCAACGCCAATTTCGAGGAGTTTGAGGTCGACAGTCCGCAAAGCGCCTGCACATCAAGGGCCAGACGCTGAGGCTTTACAATCCCGCCTCGCGCCAGTGGAGCATCTATACGCTCGACGTCGACGGCGGCGTGCTCAATCTTCCACCAGTCGTCGGCCAATTCACCGGCAAGGCGCGTCTCCTCCGTCACGGCGCGAGAAAGAGCGTCTCGCTACCCCCGCTTTGCATCGCAGGATTTAATAAATCCTCCCCCGTGCCTCTTCACGGGGGAGGGGGACCGCGAAGCGGTGGAGGGGGCGCAAGGCCACGATCGGGCGCTGTCCGTCGTGCACACCGCGACCCTCAATGGTGACCCTCCTCGTCGCCGCCTGCGCGCTGGTCGATGTCGATGGTCGCGTCCTGATCGCAAAACGGCCGGCGGGCAAGCAGCTCGCCGGGCTGTGGGAATTTCCGGGCGGCAAGGTGGAGGCGGGTGAGACGCCCGAGGCCTGCCTGATCCGCGAACTGGAGGAGGAGCTGGGCATCGGAATCACCCACGCCTGCCTGGCGCCCTTCGTGTTCGCCAGCCACACATACCCGACATTCCACCTCCTGATGCCGCTGTTTCTCTGCCGGCGATGGGAGGGCCGGGTGACGGCGCGCGAGCACGAGGCGGTCGCCTGGGTGAGGCCCGAGCGGATGGCCGACTATCCCATGCCCCCCGCCGACGCGCCCCTGGCGGCGTGGTTGCGGGACTGGCTATAGCCTCACCTACCGCCCGCCTTCTCCTCCGCCGACTGTTCGGCCGCGCCCAGGGCGTCGGCCAGGCGCATCCTGGCGGAGCCGGGCCTGAGGGGCTTGGGCTGGTCGGGGTGCGGCGCCCATCCGGTCAGGGTGATGATCTCGAAGGTCGCGGAGACCCCCCCGCCTGGGCCGCCGAAACGGGTTACGTAGATTTCGCAGGCGCGCGCCAGGATCGCGCGGCTGAGCGG
>JACDGF010000016.1 GCA_013815405.1 Caulobacteraceae bacterium
GCTGGCGCGCGCGGCGCTCATCCTCGGAAAGGCCGCCGGCGGGCGCGGCTTCAGGCGCGCGCGGAGGCCGAGGGGGCGTGGGCCCTCGCACATCGAAGACCGCGCGGCGCTCCGCCGATAGCGGAGCGGTCGGCCCGGCGCCGGGCGCATCCAACCGGCGGCGCTTGGTCTCCACCACCACGGTCTTGGAGCGGCCGTGGCTGAAACTCTGCTTGACCATCCCGGCGCTCACCGCGCCGCCCGTGCGCGCCTTCAAAGTCAGCGGCGCCCGCGAAACCGGGGGTAGAGACTGTCGGCCGTTGTCGTTCTCGTCCGTCATGCGCTCGCTTGACTGTCATCCGCCGGGTGCAAGGAAACCTGCCCGGCCGCCATCACCAAAACATTCAAAGGGACCGGGGTGACGTGTCACCCCCGCCCCTTTTTTAAGGCTCCTCGCGCCAACTCTCAGGGAAGAGCGGGCGAAAGCCTGATAGCCGCTCGACATCGGATGTCCAGCGATCGGCGCTCCGCCCGGCAAGGAAGGCGGTGTGTATCACATTCTCCGCGCCCAAGGCCAAATCCAATTCCGCCGAGGCGAAGAGGCCGATCAGGCTCGGCGGACGAGGATTCCGACGCGCGGCGGCCACGAGTTTGCGGCGTCCGTCCGCCGCTCCATCGGCGGCCTCGACGAGGAACGCCGCCCTGTCGGCGAGCACTGCCGCCAGCACCTTCTCGAACCCGGAGGTAAGCGCTCCGGCCTTGCGTGCAAGTCCCAGGCCCGCCAAAAGCCGCCGCAGCAGCAGCGCCTCCACCTGATCGGCTAGGTCGGGCCGCGCCATGAGCCGCGTCCTGGCGGCGCGGGCGAACAGCCCCTTTCGCGCCGCGGCGCCCACCGATGCGCGATCGGCCGCCACCCACAGGCCGCGGCCGGGGAGCTTGCGGGCGATGTCGGGTATCACCGACAGGTCCGGGCCGGCCACGAAACGGATCAGCCGCGCTTCGGCCATCACCTCGCCGGAGACGATGTCGCGACGCTCCCGGGCCTCCTGGGCAAGAGTGGCCGCCATCTAGCCGCCGCGCGATCCCGCCGGCTCGCCGAACACCGCCAAGGCTTCCTCTCCCGGGGCGAATTCGCCGGGCTCGCCGTCATCGGCAAACTCCTCGACCTCGGGTTCCGGCTCGATCCAGCCGGCGGCCACGCGCGCGCGCATGATCAGGCGCTCGGCATCCTCCGGGCTGAGGGCGAAGGCGTCGAGGATACCGGGCTCGCGGATCCGCTCCCCGGAGGGTTTGGCTTCGTACCACCCTCGGATGTCGTCGGGCACCAAGCCGGCCAGGTCCTCAAGGGTCTTGACCTCGCCTTCGCCCAGGGCCACGGCCATGGGCAGGGTCACGCCCTCGACCTCCAGGACGCCGTCCTCGACCCCCAATTCTCGGCGCCGCGCGTCGTATTCGGCCGCTTCCTTGTCGAGGAAATCGCGGGCGCGGGCCTGGATCTCCTCGGCTGTGTCCTCGTCGAACCCTTCGATCGCGGCGATCTCTTCCGGCTCCACATAGGCGACATCCTCGACCGTGGCGAAGCCTTCAGTGACGAGGAGCTGGGCGATCACCTCGTCGACGTCGAGGGCTTCCTGGAAAAGCACCGTGCGTTCGGCGAATTCGCGCTGCCGCCGTTCGCTCTCCTGGCTCTCGGTCATAATGTCGATCTGCCAGCCGGTGAGCTGGCTGGCCAGGCGCACGTTCTGCCCGCGGCGGCCGATGGCGAGGGACAGCTGCTCGTCCGGCACCACCACCTCCACCCGCTCGTCCTCCTCGTCCATCACCACCTTGGTGACTTCGGCCGGGGCCAGGGCGTTGACCAGGAAGGTGGCTTCGTCCGCGTTCCATTGGATGATGTCGATCTTCTCGCCCTGCAGTTCGGCCACCACCGCCTGGACCCGCGAGCCGCGCATGCCCACGCAGGCGCCGACCGGGTCAATGGACGAGTCGTTGGACACCACCGCCATCTTGGCCCGGCTGCCCGGATCGCGGGCCACCGCCCGGATCTCGATCACCCCGTCGTAGACCTCCGGAACCTCCTGTGCGAAGAGCTTGGCCATGAACCCCCCGTGGGCGCGCGAGAGCATGATCTGCGGCCCCTTTGTCTCCTGGCGCACGTCGTAGATGTAGGAGCGCACCCGGTCGCCGACCTGAAAGGATTCGCGGGGGATCGACTGGTCGCGGCGCATGATCCCCTCGCCGCGGCCCAGGTCGACGATGACGTTGCCGTATTCCACCCGCTTGGCCACGCCGTTGACGATCTCGCCGACCCGGTCCTTGAACTCCTCGTACTGGCGCTCGCGCTCGGCCTCGCGGACCTTCCCGGTGACCACCTGACGGGCCATCTGGGTCTGGACCCGGCCGAACTCGAAGGGCGGGAGAACCTCCTCATAGGTCTTGCCGACCACCGCCGCCTTGTCGTCCGCGAGGGCTTCGGAGAGGCGCTTGTGGGCGTATTCGTTGATCTCCTCCTCTGTATCGTCGTCGATCACCGTGACCACCCGGGTGATGGTGGTCTCACCGCTCTTGGGGTCGATGTGGACGCGGATGTCGTGCTCGGCCCCATAGCGGCTCTTGGCGGCCTTCTGGATCGCCTCCTCGATCGCCTCGATGACGATCTCCTTCTCGATCGATTTCTCGCGCGCGACCGCGTCGGCGATCTGAAGCAGTTCGAGCCGGTTGGCGGAAATGCCGGTCACGGTCATGGGGTGGCTTCCTTTTGTGCATGATTTTCTTCCCCCTCTGGGGGAAGTGGCCCGATAGGCCGACGGGGGCCAGCGGCTAGGGAGGCCCCGTCCACCCCTTCGGGGTCCCCCTCCCCCTCCCCCACGCCCACGTGAGGAGAGTTGAGGCGCGCGGCCCGGGCCGCCGCGCCGCGCTCCATCAGCGCGTCGTTGATCACCAGCCTGGCCTCGACGACCCAGGCGAAGGGCAGGAGCAAGGTTTCCGCCTCGCCCTCGAGGTTGATCGCCAAGTTCGTACCGTCCACGCCGGCCAGCTCGCCCCTGAAGCGCTTTCGGCCATCGGCCAGGCGGTCGAGTTCGATACGCGCCTCGCAACCTTCGTAGGCGGCGAAGTCCGCGAGGCGCGTGAGCGGCCGATCGACGCCAGGGCTGGAGATTTCCAGCAGATAGTCGCCGGTGATCGGATCGGCGGCGTCCAAGACCTGGGAGACCGCCCGCCCCAGCCGCGCGCAGTCCTCCACCGGCATGGTCCCGTCGACTCGCTCGGCCATGATCTGAAGTCGCCGAGCGCGATCGCCGCCCATCAGGCGCAGTCGCACGATCCCGTATCCGGCCGCCTCGGCCACCGGGTCGAGAAGCTCCAGGAGCCTCGCATCTTCAGCGGTCTTGCCGCGCAATCTTCAAACCCCTCCGCCGGGGCAAACAAAAAGCGGCAGGCCCGTCTCCAGGCCGCCGCTCGTAAACGCCATCCAGCGCAAACGGACGATAGTGAGGTCCATATAGCGCGGTCGGGGCCTGTTGTTAAGCCCTTGCGCGCCGGGGCGGCAGGCCGGCCGAGAGTCCGGCGCCACCTACCCCAGCCACACCATCATTCGCGTCGTCGCCGGCGCGTCCCGCGCCACGGAAAATCGCTCCCGGACTTCGCCGGTGTAGAGGAAGCCCGCCTTGCAGAGCACCTGGCCGGAGGCGGGGTTGTCGGCGAAGTGGCCGGAGACGAGGAGGCGCTTCTTCCAGCCCGCCCGCGCCCAGTCCACGGCGGCCAGGACGGCCTCGGTCATATAGCCCTGGCCCCAATAGGGCCTGCCGATCCAATAACCCAGTTCCGAAGAGGGCCCTTCGTTGGGGTGGAATCCCAAGACGCCGATGAAACCCTCCCGCCGGTGTTCAACGGCCAGGGCGATTTCGTGTCGCGCGTCGCGCCTCGCCATGCGCGCGATGAACGCGTCGGCCATGGCCTGGCTGAACGGGTGCGGGATCGAGGTGGTCATGCGCGCCACCTCCCGGTCATCGGCCAAATCGGTCATGGGCGCGGCGTCGTCGGCGTTGAGCGGACGCAACACCAGACGCGGCGTTTCAAGGGTGGGTGGAGCGATCGCGGCGACGGTGGTCATGGGACTTGGCCGAAACAAAAGCGAGGCGATCCGGTCGCCGGACGCCCCGCATGAATGGCCGGTCCGGATCGCTGAGAACAGGGCGATCCGGGGGGAGGTTGCCGGATCCCCTACTTGGCCGGCCCGGCCTCGGCCGGAACCACCGCGACGTAGGTTCGGTCGTCGCGCTTGGTGACGAATTTCACCGCCCCCGCCTCCAGGGCGAACAGAGTGTGGTCACGGCCCATTCCGACATTGTCGCCGGCGAAGAACTTTGTGCCGCGCTGGCGGATCAGGATATTGCCCGCCCGCACCGCTTCGCCGCCGAATTTCTTCACGCCCAGGCGCTGACCAGGGGAGTCGCGACCGTTGCGCGAGGAGCCGCCCGATTTCTTGTGAGCCATCTATTCAGCCTCTCTAGAGTGCGCGCGTTTCAGGCCTTGCCCTTGGGCTTGGCCGGTTTGGCCGCCGGCTTCTTGGCCGCGGCCCCGTCCTTCTTGGCCGCGGCAGCGGGTTTCTTCGGGGCGGCGGCCTTCACGGCCGCCCTGGCCTTGGGCGCCGGTTTGGACGGAGCCGCCTTCGCCTCCGGCGGCGCGTCGGATTTGGGTGCGACCGTCTTTGCCGCGGGTTTGGGGACCTTCGCGGGTTTGGCCTTGGCGGGTTTGGCCTTGGCGGGTTTGGCCTTGGCGGGTTTGGCCTTGGCGGCCTTCGCCTTGACGGGCTCGGAGAGCTCAACGGGCTTCTTTTCGGCGCGCTTGGCCTCGGCGGCCTCCATGCCGCGCGCGAGGTTGCGGGCCCTGGCGTTGAGCACCGACAAGGGAGTCAGATCCACCGACCCGTCCCAGGTCTCGGTGCGGCCGTCGCCGCTGATGCCGGTCACCCGCAGGACCGATTGGAACTGGCGATGGCCGCGTGTGCGCCGATAGCCCTGACGGCGAATCTTCTTGAACACCTTGATCTTCTCGCCCTTGCGAGTCTCGACCAGGGTGGCGCTGACCAACGCGCCTTCGATCATCGGCGCCCCTACCGTCACTTGTGGGCCCTCGCCGATCATCATCACCTCGTCGAAGGCGATCTTCGCGCCCGGTTCGCCGTCGAGCTTTTCCACCACCAGCAGATCGCCGGCCCGGACCCGGTACTGTTTGCCGCCGGTCTTGATCACAGCGTACATTGCCTAGCGCCTCGGACGAATAAATCAGGAATACAAAAACAACGGCGCCCGCGAACGAGCCCGCGGGCGAGGAAGGCGACATATACGCGCGCGCCCCGCCAAGTCAACGCCGCCCGCGCGCGACCGGCCCGCGCGCCGTCGAACTTCTTGTGATAAGATCGGAAGACTTCATCGTTATTGGAGGATGCGGCCAAAGTGGCGGATCAGGCGAAGCTCGAAGCCTTCATGGGCAAGATGGTGGGCGACATGGGCGCGGCGATGTCGGCCGCCCTGGTCGTGCTGGGTGACCGGCTGGGGCTGTACAAGGCGCTCGCGGAGGCGGGGCCCTCGACCTCCGCCGAACTGGCGGCGCGGACCGGAACCCACGAGCGCAATGTGCGCGAATGGCTGGCGGCCCAGGCGGCGGCGGAATATGTCGACTACGACCGGGCGGGCGGCAAGTTCTCGCTGTCGCCAGAGCAGGCGATGGTGTTCGCGGACGAGGATGGCCCCGCCTTCATGGCCGGAGGCTTCGAAATCCTCTCCTCGGTGTTCATCGATGAACCGAAGGTCGCCGCCGCGTTCAAATCCGGCCAGGGCTTGGGCTGGCACGAGCATCACCAATGCCTGTTCTCGGGCACCGAGCGCTTCTTCCGTCCGGGCTACAACGCCAATCTGGTCTCATCCTGGATCCCCGCCCTCGACGGCGTGGAGGCGAAACTAGGCCAAGGCGCCAAGGTGGCGGACGTCGGCTGCGGGCACGGCGCCTCCACCGTGTTGATGGCGAAGGCCTATCCCGCCTCCCGCTTCACCGGCTTCGACTACCATGGCCCCTCGATCGAGCGCGCGACCCGGGCGGCGCGGGCGGAGGGCGTATCGGACCGGGTGAGCTTCCAGGTGGCCGCCGCCGCCGACTTTCCGGGAGACGGCTACGAGCTGGTGACCATCTTCGACGCCCTGCACGACATGGGCGACCCGGTCGGGGCGGCGCGGCACATTCGCGGGACCCTGGCGAGCGACGGCGCCTGGATGCTGGTCGAGCCCTTCGCCCACGACGACATGGCCGACAACCTCAATCCGATCGGGCGCATGTTCTACGCCGCCTCGACCATGGTCTGCACGCCGGCGTCGATGAGCCAGGCGGTCGGCCTGGGGCTGGGCGCTCAGGCGGGCGAGGGGCGGTTGAGGAAGGTCGTCGAGCAGGCCGGCTTCACCCGGTTCAGGCGCGCGGCCGAGACCCCGTTCAACCTGGTATTCGAGGTCCGCCCCTGAGAGCCGCTCAGGTTCCGAGGTTCTCGGCGATCAGGCCGATCTTGTAATAACCGTCGAGCTGGAGCTGGTTGATCACATCCATGAACTGCCGATAGCGCACATGGCGGTCGGCGCGGATGAAGATCCTCTCCTCGGTCGGATTGGCCACGCCGAGCGAGGCGGGCAAGTCGCTCGCCAGCCCCGCCATGGACGACTGCCGGATGTCGCTCTTGCCGAAGGAGACGTAGATCAGGCCGCTGTCCTGGATCGAGATGAAGGTCGGCGGCTTGGAGTCCAGGTTCTTCGGCGGGGTCGCCGGGGGCAGGTCGATGCGGATCGACACCGTCGCCAGAGGCGCGACGACCATGAAGATGATCAGCAGCACCAGCATGACGTCGACGAACGGGGTGACGTTCATGTCACTGTTCTGACCGAGGTCGAACTTACCGCCCTTTTCGCCGGCGAGTTTCGCGGCCATGGAACACTCCCTTCAAGAGGCCGGGCCCCGTCGGCGAGCCCGTTTCCTTGATCCTTCGCCACCCATCGCGCGGATGCCGCCGGAAGTAAAGCCCGAGCGCGGGCCGGCGCCTAGCCCTCGAACCCGCGCATCTCCGCCCAGGCCTCGAAGGGGTCGCGGCGGGTGCGCCAGGCGTTGATCGGCGCCGCCTCGTCGCGATAGCCCAGGGCCATGCCCGAGAACACCATGTGGTCGTCGGGCAGGCCGACGAAGGCCGCCACGGCCTTGGGATAGCGGGCCCAGAATTCCTGGGCGCAGGTGTCGAGGCCGCGCTCCACGGCCAGCAGCATCACCGTCTGCATATACATGCCGACGTCCGCCCATTGCGGCGGCCCGAGCGCCCGATCGAGGCAGAAGAACAGGCCCACCGGGGCGCCGAAGAAATCGAGATTCCTGGCCAGTTGGGCGAAACGGGCCGGCCGGTCGTCGCGGCCGGCGCCGATGGCGCCGTAAAGGTCCTCGCCGCACTGGTAGCGGCGGGTGCGGAACGGTTCCCACAGATTGGCCGGATAGACCTCATATTCGGGCGCCTCCATGGGGGTGCGGGCGATCAGCGCCTTGAACTCGGCCAGCGGAGCGCCGGCCAGGGCGTAGACCCGCCAGGGCTGCAGATTGCCTCCCGAGGGCGTGAGCCGGGCGGCCTCCAGAATCCCCCGCACCACCGATCCGGTCACGAGGTCGGGACGAAAGGCGCGCACCGACATCCGCCTGGCCGCCGCTTCGCTGACATCCATGGCGCTTTGGTCCCATGCCCGGTGGCTTGACGAATGAAGCCGCGGGGACTGAAACCCTTTAGCCAAAACCTGGAAAGAGGCGATGGCGAAATTGCCGAACTCGCGCCGCCGGAGCGGCCTCGCGCGCCTCATCCGCAATCTCGTGGTCGCAATGCTGATCCTGCTGCTGGTCGCGCCGCCGGCCTGGGTGGCGATCTATCGCGTCACGCCGCCCCCGGTCACCATCCTGATGATCGAACGTTCGGCTCAGGGCCAGGGAATGGACCACCGCTGGACGCCGATCGCTCTAATCTCGCCCTCGATGACCCGCGCGGTGATCGCCTCGGAAGACGCACGCTTCTGCCGCCACCATGGCTTCGATCTCGACGCCATCGACAAGGCGCTCAAGCACAATGAAGAGCGACCCGGACGGATTCGCGGCGGCTCGACCATCAGCCAGCAGACGGCCAAGAACGTCTTCCTGTGGCCGGGGCGCTCCTATCTGCGCAAGGGGCTGGAAGCCTGGTTCACGGTGCTCATCGAGGCCCTGTGGGGCAAGCGGCGGATCATGGAGGTCTATCTCAACACCGTGGAAATGGGCCCTGGCCTCTATGGGGTCGAAGCCGCCTCGCGGCGGTATTTCAGGACGGGCGCGGCTAGCCTTTCGCCGACGCAGGCCGCGCGGCTGGCGGCCGTCCTGCCCAGCCCGCTGAAGTGGAAGGCCGAGAATCCCGGGCCCTACGTCCGTCACCGGACCGGCCGCATCGGGGCGCGCTCGGGAACGGTCCGCCGCGACGGCCTGGCGGACTGCGTGCTGGGGGCAGGCTCCGGTTGAAGTCGATCGGCCTTCAGGCCTATGGAAGCCGGCTTCTGTGACTGATGCGGGAACCCCCATGCTCAGGAAGATTCGCGACGGCGCCGCGGAGGCGTTGAGCGGGCTGCTCTTCGACGGCATGACGGTCATGTCCGGCGGATTTGGGCTGTGCGGCACGCCGGAAACCCTGATCGCCGCGATCAAGGCCGCCGGCGTGCGCGAACTCACGGTGATCTCCAACAACTGCGGGATCGACGGGGCCAGCCTGGGCCTGCTGCTGGAGGGTGGCCAGATCCGCAAGATGATCAGTTCGTATGTCGGGGAGAACAAGCTGTTCGAACAGCTCTATCTCTCCGGAACGCTGGAGCTCGAATTCAATCCCCAGGGCACCCTGGCCGAACGCATCCGCGCCGGCGGCGCGGGCATTCCGGCGTTCTTCACCCGCACCGGGGTGGGCACCCTGGTGGCGGAGGGCAAGGAGCTGCGGGACTTCGACGGCCAGACCTATGTCATGGAGCGCGCGCTCACGGCGGATCTGGCCATCGTCAAGGCCTGGAAGGGCGACGCGGAGGGGAACCTGATCTATCGAAAGACGGCCCGCAACTTCAACCCGATGATGGCCACCGCCGGGAAGGTGACCGTGGCCGAGGTCGAGGAACTGGTCGAGGTGGGCGCCCTGGACAAAGACGGCATCCATACCCCCGGCATCTTCGTCGACCGGATCATTCAGGGCGGGCCGTACGAAAAACGCATCGAGCGCGTCACCACCCGGCCCCGGCCGGAAAGGGAAGCCGCCTGATGGCCTGGACGCGCGAAGACATGGCCGCCCGCGCCGCCCTGGAGCTGAAGGACGGCTTCTATGTGAACCTCGGCATCGGCATCCCGACCCTGGTCGCCAACCACATTCCGGCGGGGATTTCGGTGACCCTGCAGAGCGAGAACGGGATGCTGGGCATGGGGCCCTTCCCTTATCCGGGGGAAGCGGACGCCGACCTGATCAACGCGGGCAAGCAGACGATCACCGAACTGCCGTCCTCGTCCTATTTCTCCAGCGCCGACAGCTTCGCGATGATCCGCGGCGGCCATATCGCCCTTTCCATCCTGGGGGGCATGCAGGTGGCCCAGAACGGCGATCTCGCCAACTGGATGGTGCCGGGCAAGATGGTCAAGGGCATGGGTGGGGCCATGGACCTGGTGGCCGGGGTCGGGCGGGTGGTGGTCGTGATGGACCACGTCGAAAAGTCCGGCGCGCCCAAGCTCCTCACCCGCTGCACCCTACCGCTTACCGGCGTGGGGGTGGTCGACCTGCTGATAACCGATCTTGGGGTGTTCGAGATCGGCCCTGATGAGGGCGTGACGCTGATCGAACTCGCCCCGGACGTCACCGTGGAAGAGGTCAAGGCCAAGACCGAAGCAGCGTTCGCCCTCGCCGTGAAATGATCGGCCCGGTCCCCGCCGAATGGTCGCCCCACCGCGCCGTCTGGCTGGGCTTCCCCAGCCATCCGGAGCTTTGGCAGGACGATCTGGAGCCGGCCCGCGACGAGGTGGCGGCGCTCGCCCGGGCCCTTGCCGGGCCGGGCGCGGAACGTGTCAGGCTGATGGCGCGGGGCGAAGCGGCAATGGCGGCCGCGCGAACCCGGCTGGGGGGCGAGGCGGGGATCGAGATCACACCCGCCGATTTCGGCGACGTCTGGCTGCGCGACACCGGGCCGATCTTCACCGGCGCCGGCGAAGCCTCGGCCTTCCGCTTCAACGGCTGGGGGGGCAAGTACCGGCTCGAAGGCGACAAGGGGGTGGCCGAGCAGGTGGCGGCAGGGGCGTGCGCCACCCTGGCGCGGCACGATTTCGTGCTCGAAGGCGGCGCCCTGGACCACGACGGGGCCGGGACCGTGCTGACCACCCGCCAGTGCCTGCTCAACCCCAATCGCAACCCCGGCTGGCGCGAGGCCGACGCGGAGGCCGTCCTGGCCGCGTCCCTGGACGCGCGCAAGGTGCTGTGGCTGGGCGACGGGCTGGCGGGCGACCACACCGACGGGCACGTCGACAACCTGGCCCGCTTCGTCGCCCCGGGCGTGGTCGCCTGCCCGCTCGCCTTTGGCCCGAATGATCCCAACGCCGATGTCTACGACCAGGCCGCCGAGGCCCTGGCCGGCTTCGCCGACGCCGAAGGCCGCCGGTTGCGCGTGGCCCGCATCCCCTCGCCCGGTCGGGTGAACGACCCCGAGGGTCGCCCGATCGCGGCGTCGCACATGAACTTCCTGATCGCCAACCAAGCGGTGATCGCGCCTGTCTACGGCGAGCGGGCCGGCGCTCTGGCGCTGGAAGCCCTCAACGAGCTGTTCCCGGATCGCGCCGTGATCGGCCTGACCTCGCGCGCCCTGCTCACCGGCGGCGGTTCCTTCCATTGCATCAGCCAGCAGGAACCGGCCTGATGATGGCCCGGACCCTGACTCTCGGCGCGATCCAGGCCGCCTATGGCGATGATCAGGCGGCCAACATCGCCAGGACCGCGGGCCTGATCCGCGAGGCCGCCGCGCGCGGCGCCCAGGTGGTGCTCGCCCCGGAACTCTTCCAGGGCCCCTATTTCTGCGTCGCCCAGGAGGAGAGATGGTTCGCGGACGCCCACCCCTGGCGCGAGCATCCGTGTGTCCTCGCCCTGGCGCCCCTGGCCGCCGAGCTCGGCGTCGTTCTGCCGATCTCGATCTTCGAGCGGGAGGGGCCGCACTATTTCAACAGCCTGGTCATGATCGACGCCGACGGCGCGCTCCTGGGGCTCTACCGCAAGAGCCACATTCCCGATGGGCCCGGCTATGAGGAGAAGTACTATTTTCGCCCTGGAGACACCGGCTTCAAGGTCTGGAACACCAAGGTCGGGCGCCTGGGGGTCGGCGTCTGTTGGGACCAGTGGTACCCCGAGGCCGCCCGCGCCATGACCCTGATGGGCGCCGAGGCCCTCCTCTATCCCACCGCCATCGGCAGCGAGCCGCACGACCCGAACCTGGACACCGCCGTCCCGTGGCGGCGCGCCATGCAGGGCCACGCGGTCGCCAACGTCATCCCCGTGGTGGGGGCCAACCGCACCGGCTTCGAGCCTTGGGAGGGATACCCCGGCGGCGGCCAGGCCTTCTATGGCTCCAGCTTCATCTGCGATCATCGGGGCGACCTTCTGGCGGAGCTCGGGCGGGACGAGGAAGGGGTGGTTACGGCGACGGTCGACCTCGACTTCTTGGCCCGTCACCGCGCCGCCTGGGGCTTCTTCCGCGACCGCCGCCCGGACCTTTACGGAGCACTTACCGCGCCCCGCCCGGCGTGATCGGATCCTACCGCCCGGCTTGTCCAATTCCGCCCCCGCTCTTCCTTAAGTCCTCTCCCCCGTTCTGCGCGGGGAAGAGGGCTGAGGGACGCGATAGGGCTATCGGCCGCCTCGGTGTTCCGCCCTCACCGCGCCCCATAAAGCGCCATGACGTCGCCGCGCAGGGCCAGGCGGCTCGCCTGGCGGCTGTAGAACATGTGGCCGCCGGGATATTCCTTCACCGCCACCCGGGTCGGGTCGCCCATCGCCGGCATCTGGTCGACGACCAGGACCGAGGCGAAGAAGGGGCACGAAAGATCGTTCCAACCGTGGACGATCAGCACACGGAGTTTCGGATCGATCGCCACCGCCTGGCGCAGGGCCGTCACCGACTCCACCTGTTCTTCGTGGCCGTCGTTCCACAGCTTGCCGACCTCACCGCTGAGGGCGTTATAGCGGGCCTCGACCTTCCAACCCACGACGCGGGTGACGAAGTCGGTCATGGCCGAGGTGGTGGGCGCGATGATGGCTCCCAGGATCGGATCACCGGTCCGTTGCTCGGGGGCGTAGGGGAAGGGATCATAGGCGGTGACGTTGGAATCGTAGCGGCTGCCGAGCTCGCCTTCGCCGCGGAATATCTCGCGCAGAAAGGCCTGGGTCTCGATCCGGCCGCCGGATTGCCTCACGAACGCCGGGTTCAGGCCAGTGAGCTCGACCACCCGGCGCTCCATGCGCGCGGCCGCCGCGGGGTCGGTTCGGCCCTTCATCAGATCGGCGGCGTAGTCGCCCCGGGCATAGTCCTCCACCGCCGTCATGGCCTCCGGCGTGAGCCGGTGCTGGCGCTCCAGGTTGGCGGCCGCCATGGAGGGCAGGGTGATCACCCACGGCAATGGCGAGAGCGACGGGTCGAACTCCGCCGCCGAGTCCAGATAGGGGGAGACCAGCACCAGCCCGTTCACGCCGACGCCCAGCTGGGTCTGGAGATAGTGGGTGATCCTGGGCCCGCGGAAGCCGCCGTAGCTCTCCCCCGCGACGTATTTGGGCGACGTCATCCGGCCGTTCTTCAACAGCCAGTCATAGACGATGCGCGAGAGGTATTCGATGTCGGGCTTGGTGGCGTAGAACGCCTTCTTGGTCTCGTCCTTGGAAACCAGGGATCGCGAAAATCCAGTGCCCACCGGGTCGATGAAGACGAGATCGGTGAAATCGAGCCAGGTCCCGTCGTTGTCGATCATCCGGGCGGGGTCGGAAAGACTGTCGCCGGCGGCGCCGAAGGGCACGCGCTTGGGCCCGATGGCGCCCAGGTTCAGATAGACCGAGGCCGCCCCCGGCCCGCCGTTGAAGGCGAAGGTCACCGGCCGGCCGGGATCGCGCGAGCCCGGCAGGGTGTAGGCGGTGAACACCACCTGGGCGATCGTCTTGCCCTTGTCGTCGCGCACCGGCAGCGAGCCGACGGTCGCGAGGTAATTCAGGGTCCGCCCGCCCAGGCGGATGGCCTGCCTGACGCTGGCGTCGGCGGGGAACGGGGGCAGATCGGGCTTGTCCCCCTTCTTGTCGGCGCCCGCCGCCGCGTTCGCCTTCGTGTCGTCGGCGGCGAAAGACCGGCCCGCGCCCAAGACGAAGAGCGCCGCCGCCAGAACCACGGCCTTGAACATCTGACACATTCTCAGGACC
>JACDGF010000408.1 GCA_013815405.1 Caulobacteraceae bacterium
ATGCTCGATCTCTACGTGGGCGGCGCGGTGATCGCTCACCCACCTGCACGGATGCCGCGGGCCAGGTCGGCGATCTGGGCGGCGGCGCGGTCGGCGCTCTGGAGCGTCTTCTGGGCGTCGGCCAGGATCGACTTGCGCGCGCGCAGTTCGGCGGTGGCCGCCTGGACGTCGCTCATGGTGGCCGAAAGGGTCTTGATGTTCTCGTCGGAGAACAGGCGGTTGACCCGGTCGAGGACCTCCACCGTCCGCTGGATGATGAAGCCCCCGCCCGCCAGAAGATCGGAGAGCGCGTCGCGCTTGCTCCTCATTTTGGGGACGACGCCACTGGGGACGGTATTCTTCAGCAGGGGCAAGGTCGCGGTGCCCGCGGCGATCTGCACATAGTTGACGCCCGTGATGCCCTGGGGCTCCAGGCTGGCGTAGGAATCCTTGCGGACGGGGACATCGGAGGTGACCCTCGCGCGGACGATGACCAGGCGCGGATCGCGCGTGTCGAGCGAAATGCGGCTCACATCGCCCACCTTGATGCCGTTGAAATGCACCTCGGCGCCTTGGGAGAGTCCTCGCACCGGACCCTGAAAGACGATGTCGTAGAGGTCATAGGCGTGGGTGAGCCCCGAGCCCGCCAGCCACACGACGAACACCACCAGGCCGACCGAGAGGATCGCCGAGACCAGCCCCACCAGGGCGTAGTTGGCGTTGCGTTCCATCAGCGTGCTCCGTGCCTCGTCTCGGCTTTGCCCACGTCCGCCGCCGCCCGGCCCCTCGCGCCTTGGAAGTAGCTCTTCACCCAGGGATGATCGGAGTGCTCGAGCTCGCGCACCGGGGCCATGGCGACGATCTTCTTGTCGGCGATCACCGCCACCTGATCGGTGATGGTGTAGAGGCTGTCCAGGTCGTGGGTGATCATGAAGACGGTCAGTCTCAGGCTGTCGGAAAGATCGCCGATCAGGGTGTCGAAGGCCGCGGCGCTGATCGGGTCCAGCCCCGAAGTCGGCTCATCCAAAAAGAGCAGTTCGGGATCGAGGGCCAGAGCCCGGGCCAGGCCCGCCCGCTTGATCATGCCCCCGGAGAGTTCGGACGGCTTCAAGGCGCCCGCGCCGGCGGGCAGCCCGGCCAGGGCGATCTTGAGATCCGCCAGCTCGCCGACCTCGCCCTTCCGCATATCGGTATGTTCGAACATCGGGGCGGCCACGTTCTCCTTCACCGTCAGGTTGGACCACAGGGCGCCGGCCTGGAAGAGCACCCCCCAGCGCCGCTCGATGGCCGTCCACTGCCGGCGCTTGGCGTAGCGGATATCCTGGCCGAAGATTCTGACGGACCCGCCCTGGGGCTCGCGAAGGCCGATGATGGTGTTGAGCAGCACCGACTTCCCGGATCCCGAACCGCCCACCACACCCACCACCTCGCCGCGCGGGATGGTCAGGTCGAGATCCTGGTGGATGATGTTGGCCCCGAACCGGGAGACCAGGCCGCGCACCTCGATCGGCGGCGCCTCCATGTCCAGCGCGTCGCCCGCCGCCTCCTCGCTCATATGTCGAGCTTCATGTAGATCAGGGCGAAGACCGCGTCGATCAGGATGGCGGCGAAGATCGCCTGGACGACGGCGGCCGTCACCCGGCGGCCCAGGGATTCGACGTCCCCGCCGACCTCCAGGCCCTGGCGGCAGCCGATTCCGGCGATCACCACCGCCATGACCGGGGCCTTGGACATGCCGACCCAGAAGGCGACCGGCCCGACGTTGTCCAGCAATCGCTGGAAGAAGACCGTCGGGCCGATGCCGAGCACGATCCACGACACGGCGAGGCCGCCGGCCAGCCCCGCCAGGGTGGCGACGAAGGTGAGAAGCGGAATGGTCAGCAGCAGGGCCATGAACCTGGGGAACACCAGGGCGTCGAAGGGGTCCACCCCCAACACTCGCATGGCGTCGATCTCCTGGTTCATCTTCATCGCCCCGATCTCGGCGGCGAAGGAGGACGCCGAGCGGCCGGCCAGCAGGAGGGCGGTGATCAGGATGTTGAACTCCCGCAGCACCGCCACCCCGATCAGCTCGACGGCAAAGACCTGCGCCCCGAATTTGCTCAGCAGATTGGCGCCCAGCAAGCCCACCACGGCGCCGATGAAGAAGGTGGTGATGGCGACGATCGGAATGGCGTCGAGCCCGGCCCGTTCGGCCAATGAGAAGATCGACGCCCAGCGGATGCGGCGAGGGTCGGCGATGGCGCGCGCCACCGCGATGAGCAGGTGGCCGTTGAAGACCATGGTGTCGACGGCGGCGAGCCCGAGATTCACCATGCCGCGCCCGATGCGGTCGAAGAGATCGAAGAACGACCGCTTGCGGATCGCGGGCGTGGGCTCGGCCTTGATCGCCTGGCGGACGAGATCGAGCAGCTGGTCGGTGGCCGACGTGCCGACGATACGCCCCGCCTCGTCCCCCTGATCGCAGGCGCGCAGGACGCCATAGGCGCCGGAGGTGTCGAACCGGCCGATGTGCGAGAGATCGAGGGTGACGCCCTTGGCCCCCTTGAGCGCCTCTCCCAGCCGCTCGTTCGCCCACCCCATGTCGACGGCGGTCCAGTCGCCGGTCAGCACCGCCGTCCTGCCCTTGTCGGTCTCCTCGAGCTTGAAGTCGGCGGGCTGGTCCATGCGTGGGCGAAAGTCTCGGCGCGGGCGGATTCGGGCGCGACCCTAGCAGACGATCGCGAAACTGCCAGCGGGGAGCCGGGCTTTTACGAGACCCGCCCCCTGGGCGCGTGGGTGATGCGCGGGAGGTTGGCGGCGCCGGGGGCGCCCATGGGGGG
>JACDGF010000409.1 GCA_013815405.1 Caulobacteraceae bacterium
ACCCAGGATCTGGCGCCGGGCGTCGCCGGCGCGCCGGCCTATGTCTCGGCCTCGACCTATGCCGTCGGCGACATCGTCGTCGAGAGCGGTCTGGCCTACAAGGCGGTCGCGGCGGTCGCGGCGGGGCAGGATCCGCTCAACAACCCGACCCTGTGGATCCAGATCGGCACGACCACCCCGGCGATCACCGGCTCAATCTATTTCGGCTCGGGCGGGGCCAATCTCAACGTCACCGCCGGCACGGTGACCGGAGACGTCATCGACCTGGGCGCGGGGGTCAACACCCTGACCGTCAACGGCGACGTCAACACCATCGTCACTGGCGCGATCAAGGACGAAGGCGGCCAGCTCACGCTCAACGTGCTGGGCGGCACCCTCAGCGACACCAATCCCAACACCGTCGCCGCCCGGAGCGTCAACGTCGGCGCCACCGGCGTTCTTCTGGTTTCCGCCGATCCCGCTCACGGCACCAACACCAAGTTCGTGACCACCGGCGCCTCCACCTTCGCCACCGGCGCCCAGGTGGGCCTGACCCTGCAGAGCCTGCAGATCGCGCCGACCCAGGTCTACACCATCGTCGAAACGGTTCCCGGCCAGGGCACCCTCACCGCCGGGACCTTCGGAACCGGCCTGCTGAACAACGCGCCCTTCCTCTACACCGCCGCCGCCTCCTTCGTCCCGGCCGGCGACCCCAATGTCGACCCCAGCGAAATCCAGCTTACCGTGACCCGCCGGACCACCGCTCAACTGGGCTTCAACGCGGCCGAGGCCGGAGCCCTGGACGCCGTGCTCAACGCCCTGCCCAACGACCCCAACATACAGAAGGTCATTCTCGCTCAGACGACCGAGGAAGGCCTCAAGTCGGCCTACGACCAGCTTCTTCCCGACCAGGGTCAGGGGATTTTCGAGGCCCTGGACGCCGCCGCCCATGCCATATCCAGCATGACCGGAACGACGCCCGACGCCGGCGTGCGCGTCGCTGGTTCCAGCCTTTGGCTGCAGGAGGTCAACGAGCGGGTGGACCGCGATGGCCTGGACACCCTGGGCTCGTCCTCGAAACTCCTGGCCTTGGTCGGCGGCTATGAGCGGATGGGGGTGGCCGGCGGAGCGCTGGGGGTGTCGCTCGCCTATTTCAACGCCCAGGAGCAGGATTCCGCCGCCGCGGTGCGCGAGCATGTGGTCGGCTCGATGGTCGAGGGAGGCCTCTACTATCGCCGCGCCGCCGGGCCTTTGACGGTTTCCGCCCGCGGCGCCATCGGCTACTCCTGGTTCTCGGGCGACCGCCGCTTCGTGGCCCCCGGGGCGATCAACAACGCCACCTCCAGCTGGAGCGGCCTCTTCTACGATGCGCACGTCGGGGCCGGTTACGAAGTGCGGCTGGGCCGTTTCTACACCCGTCCGGAAGTTTCGGTCGACTATCTGCGCCTGAACGAAGGCGCCCACGCCGAAACGGGCGGCGGCGACGGCTTCGACTTGGCCTTGGCCGACCGGGTCAGCACCCGCTTCAGCGGCCAGGCGATCATGGTTCTGGGAACGCAATGGGGCCGGAGCGCTTGGCTTCGTTCGGAGATTCGCGCCGGCTATCGCCAGATCTTCAGCGGCAATGTCGGCGACACCGTCGCCAACTTCACCGGCGGCGATCCCTTCACCCTGGTCGCCGATCCGGACAAGGGCGGCTGGGTCACGGTGGGTTTCTCGCTCAAGAGCGGAACGCAGTTTTCCTACGTGGCCCTGGAAGGCGACGCCGACCTGCGCAACGGCGAACAACGGTATGACCTGCGCGTGGCCGGGCGCTCGATGTTCTAAGGCCCTCGGCCGCGAAGGGATTTTCGGCCATGAACGCGCTCGCGATCAACCTCATCGGGGTGGGGGCGGCGGCCTGCTCGATGTCGAGCTTCGCCCCCCAGCTGATTAAGATCTGGCGCGAGCGGGACGCGTCCTCGGTGTCGCTGAACATGTATCTGGTCACCATCACCGGGTTCGCCCTGTGGACGGCCTACGGCGTCTTCATCGGCAAATGGCCCCTGGTCGCCGCCAACGCCGTCTGCCTGATGATGTCCGGCGCCGTCGTGGCTCTGAAGGTTCGCTTCGACGGGGCGAAGGGGCGCGACGCGGGGCGGGCCTGACCTCCCCTCCCCCAGCCCGCTGGCGTGATCTCATCGGTCCGGGGCTGGCGCCGCGCGCGGCGCTGGTGATTCTCGGCGTCTGGCTGAACGCCGCCGACACCCTGGTCACCGCCACCGTCATGCCCAGCGTCGCGCGGGATCTGGGCGGCTACGCCTATTTCGCCTGGGCCGTGGCCGGCTATCTCCTGGGCTCGATCCTCGCCGGGGCCAGCGCGGGACAGCTTTCGCGGCGCCTCGGCCTGCGCGCCGCCGCCTTCCTCGCCGCCGCGGCCTACGCCGGCGGCTGCGCGCTGAGCGCCGCGGCCCCCGACATCGGCCTCTTCCTCGCCGGCCGGCTGTTTCAGGGGGTCGGCGCGGGCTGGATCGTGGGTTTCTGCTATGTCGCCATCGGGGTCGTCTTCCCGGAGCGCCTGTGGAGCCGGATGTTCGGAGCGGCCGCCGGAGTGTGGGGCGTGGCGAGCTTCCTGGGGCCCCTGGTCGGCGGCCTGTTCGCCGCCGCCGGCGCCTGGCGCGGGGCCTTCTGGTTCTTCGCCGCCCAGGGGGCGGTCTTCGCCGCGGCGGCGCTGAGCCTCCTCGCCGCCCCGTCGGGCGGCGAACCTCGCCGGCCCCTGGCCTGGCGGACCTTGGGCGTCCTGGCCCTCGCCATCCTCGCCGTCGCCGCCGCCGATGT
>JACDGF010000410.1 GCA_013815405.1 Caulobacteraceae bacterium
CGAGGATCAGCGACCCCCCGCCGATGAAACCCGCCCCGGCGATGGTGTTGTCCACATTGGTCAGGGTCTGCACCCCGCCGGTCCCCACGATGTCGTTGTTGGCGTTGTCGGTCAGGCTCACCTGGCCCGCCCCCGTCAGGCTCGCCCCCCCGGAGCCCACGATCAGGTTGGCGAAGGAGGCGGTGTTGGCCAGGCTGATCACCCCCCTGTTGGTCACCGCGCCGGCGACCTGGAGCGCGGAATTGCCGTTCACCACGATCGTGCCGGCGTTGGCGCCCGTGCCGGTGCCGGTGGTGGCGTTGAACGTGCCGCCGGTGATCGAAAGGGTGGCGGTCGCGGCGGTCTGAATGCTCTTGACCGTCTCGCTGGTCGATGCGGTGACGGTGTAGGCCGTCTTTCCGGACGCATCGAGGATGGCGTCGTCGGCCGCGCCGGGGACCGTCCCCGTGGACCAGTCGGCGGCGATGTTGAAATCGGCGCTGACCGCCGTCGACCAATGGATTTTGGACATGACCTGCCTTGCTCTTGCGATGGATCCCCGCGCGCGCCGTCCCTCCCGGTCGCGACCGGGCGGCGCGCCACCACTTATCAACGCGAGGCGGACGCGAGCAAGTGGCATATCGCGTCGAAGGCCGGCGCGCTGGATTGCCCACGATATCGCCTTATGGTAGATAGAGGGCTGAACTTCTACCAGACGCGTGGATCATGCACCTGAACATCAAGAACCACGAGGCCCACCGCCTGGCGGCGGAGCTGGCCGGACTGACCGGGGAGAGCCTGACGGCGGCCGTGACCCTCGCGCTTCGCGATCGGCTGGGGCGCGAGCGGAGGCGGCGCTCCAGAGCCAAGGTCGCGACGCGGCTGATGGCCATTGGACGACGCTACGCGGCGCTGCCGGAAAGCGGCGAGCGCACGCCGGAGGAGATTCTCGGCTACGACGCCGACGGCCTGCCGAGGTGATCGTGGTGGACAGTTCGGCGGTGGTGGCGATCTTTCGCCAGGAAGCCGACGCCGCGAGCCATGCGCGGCGAATCGGCGAAGACGATCAGCCGTTGATGTCGGCCGCCAATGTGCTGGAGACCTCCATCGTTCTTCGCGGGCTGAAAAGGATCGCGGCGAGCGACGCCGAGCACTGGTTGGACGACTTCCTCGAAGCGGCGGGAATTCGAGTCGAGCCGGTCACCGCCGCACAGGCGGATCTGGCGCGGGACGCTCACGCTCGCTTCGGCAAGGGAGGGGGGCATGGCGCCCAACTGAACTTCGGCGATTGCTTCGCATACGCCCTGGCCAGGTCCATGGACGTCCCATTGTTGTTCAAGGGCGACGACTTCACCCACACCGATGTGGAGGCGGCATCGTGATGCAAAGCAGGCTCACGGCCTCGCTCAGGTTCTAGGTCCGCATGGGGGTCGAGGGATTCATCGCCCGGTGGGGCGGGCGCGAGGGCGGAGCGGAGCGGGCGAACTATGCGCTGTTCCTGGCCGAGCTGACCGCCGCCCTGGACCTTCCGCCGCCTCAGCCGGCGCCCAGCGACTATCGCTACGAATACCCGGTGCGCGGCGCCGCGGGCCAGCCCCTGCGCATCGACCTCTACAAGAAGGGCTGCTTCATCCTGGAGGCCAAGCAGAGCCGTCTGGACCCCGCCAAGGGCGAGGCGATCATCGTCCAGGAGGATCTCTTCGGCGACGCCGCCCCCGCCCGGCCGCGCCGCCGCCGATGGGACGCCGACATGCGCGCGGCGTTCAACCAGGCCTGGGACTACGCGAGCCGCCTGCCGCCGGACCACGACCGGCCGCCGTTCCTGATCACCTGCGACGTCGGCCGCACCTTCGAGCTCTACAGCGACTTCACCGGCCAGGGCCGGGCCTATCGCGCCTTCCCCGCCGAGCGCGAGCGGGTGATCGCGCTCGAGGCGCTCGCCGACCCGGATATCCAGGAACGCCTGCGCGCCGTCTGGACCGCGCCCGCCACCCTGGATCCCGCCAAGCGGCGGGCCGAGGCGACGCGGGAGGTCGCGGCCTATCTCGCCGAGGTCTCCAGGGCGCTGGAAAAGCGGGGCAAGCCGCCCGAGGAGGTGGCGACCTTCCTCACCCGCGTCCTCTTCGCCATGTTCGCCGAGGACGTCGGCCTGCTGCCGGCCGACGGCTTCAAGACCCTGCTCCAGCGCTGCCAGGAGAGCCCCGATACCTTCGCGCCGCAGGTCTCGGACCTCTTCCAGCGCATGGACGAGGGCGGCTTCAGCCCCGGGCTCGGGGCCATGGTGCGCCGGTTCAACGGCGCCTTCTACAAGGACCGCCGCGCCTTTCCCCTGGAGCGCGAGGAGATCGGCGCCCTGTTGGCCGCCGCCGGCAAGGACTGGCGCGACGTCGAGCCGGCGATCTTCGGGACCCTGCTGGAACAGGCGCTGGACCCCAAGGACCGCGCGCGCCTGGGCGCCCACTACACGCCCCGCCCCTACGTCGAGCGCCTGGTGCAGGCCACGGTGATGGACCCCCTGCGCGCCGACTGGGACGCCGCGCGGGCGGCGGCGGAAGACAGGCAGGCGCGCGGCGACACGCAGGGCGCGCAACTCGAGCTGGTCGCCTTCCACGACCAGCTGACCCGCACCCGGGTGCTGGACCCCGCCTGCGGCACCGGCAACTTCCTCTATGTCACCCTCGAATTGATGAAGGCGCTGGAAAGCGAGGTGCTGGAGGCGCGCGCCGGCCTCGTCGGCGCCGAGGACGAGGATCTGATCACCGCCGTCGTCAAGCGCGGCGTCGACCCGCGCCAGTTCCTGGGCCTGGAGCTGAACC